>NZ_JBHFKT010000004.1:0-191946 GCF_042879335.1 Photorhabdus sp. RM96S
TTAAACATGCTGAAAAAAGAAACGAGTCAATTAAGCATTAAAGCGAAGCGTAGACGAATATGGATGAAAACCCAATTTTTGGAGCGAGTATTACAGGCGGGTTTTGCTAATGTGAGTGATATTTAATCATTCATGCGGTTGCCCTGATATACCTTGCCGCTACATACGGCTCGGTGTATTTCGGCATGACGCCTTCCACTGTTATCCACGGCCCCTTTCCCTGAGATGAAAAAGGAAATAGCCAGTTAAAAAAGGTATCGCCCATCGACCAGTAAATAAAAGACAGCAGTAATAACAACAACGTGACTTTGAATATCCTCATACTGAAAGTTCCTTATCATCGCAGTAGTACTGTAAAGCCAGTTTCCCTTTTTCTTCCTGCTGACTGACGGCCAATGATTTTATTAACTGTTTATCCATTTCCAGAAAACAGAGATTACGGTAGTAAACAGCATCTGGGATCAGTCTCTTATAAACATCCATTTTCTCCTTAAATTGACGCTGACTGTCCTGATAAGCCGTCATTTTATCCGGTTCGCATAACTCTTTAAGACGTGCATCAATATAACCGGCATATTTATATGAACTGTGATTAAGAATACTTACTCTATCTTTTAACTCAGGATTTTTATTTTCATCAAACAGTTTATCCTGTTCTTGCGGGCTTAGCTGATTAAACAAGACATTTTGCTGTTCACCGGCCTGAGAGAAAAAGTGTTCTGTTTCTTTATCCAGCTCAGGAATTAAATACAGTTTTGTCGTATTACTTAATATTTCCTCTGCACTCAATCTGGTTATCAGTGACACATTACTGGCGGCAATCAGCCATTCCGGGCAGGCACTGGCTTTTAAAAAATGAATCACTTTGCCATGATGCAGATAAATTTCTTTACTGGCTGTCGCCTGCTTAATTGCCTGAATAATCGGTGAGGGTGACAATAATTTCATGATTTCCCAGTCATACCCCGCCAACGTCCAGTAATTGAAGAAAACATTATCCATATCCTGTTCAAAGGGTACCAAAGGAATGGGGTCATTTTCATTAACATGACGAAAATGGATAATAGAAGATAATTCCTGTACTGCACTGCGGGTTAATGTTCTTGGCATCCCGTAACTATAGAGACAGGGATGGTATTCTTTCAATTGTGCACTGTGCAGTAATGCCAATGCACCTCCCAGACTGTGACCACAGATAAATAACCTTTTTCTTGCAGCCAAATCCAGAATATCGCCGAATACTTCTTTAGTTTTCTCTCCAGGGACTTTTAACTTTCCAACCAGACTGAATGCATCCCAAAATCCTTTATGAACTTTGCCACGGTGAATAAACCCGCTGCACAGGGCTTTTTCATCATCGCAACTTAAGCTTAAGGGTTGGAAGGTAATATCAGTCAGGTCATTCGTCAGACTGGCTGTGCCCCGCCAGCTAACAAGAACATCACTGTTGCTGGCGATATAAAACAGTCGGGTATCACCCTGTTTATTGTCTGCCGTTTTTGAATCAATAAACTCCACCCGAGTATAACGTCCACTGAACGGCACATCATAAACTACAGGCGTTGCTGACATTTTTTCCACCCGATAAGGCAGCTTCGAGACATCCACCATTTGCCGGTTAAAAAAGTGAAGTACAGAGCCTTCAACATCAACATCCTTACCAGCATAGGCCAATACGCTCATCAAACACTGGTTATAGGCATTCACAATGGAATATTCCTTCTGGTGATGTAGTTGCAAAACCCAAGCCCGGAAAGGACACACCTCCAGAACATAACGACGATTTAACGGATGAACCCGATAGCCTTTTGGTTCCGGGTCCGGGAAATGATAAGGCGGTGGAATATCTTTAGAATCTTTCCAATCTTTAATCACCGGCAACCTATCACTAATCTGCCCGATAGTCACATAGCGATATTGATGGCCTTCGGCTTCTGCTTGTGGTTTTACCACCGAAGCCTCTTCCCCGCGTATTTCCCGCAACGGACGCTGTTCCATCTCATCGGCTAGCGGCTGAGCATCAATATATAGCGTCACCGGATGAGGCAACAGATCCTCTTCTCTGAGCACACCGAAACCGTCGGTTGTCCCCTGGCGTACATAACCTGGGGTTCCGCGACTGATCAGGCGATAAGGCATGTTGACCAGCGGTTTTCCCTGTTCATCCACCAACTGAAATTCCACCCAGTTTTTCAGAAACCGTTTACAATCAAAGCATAAGCGTGGATCTGATATAGCCATTAGTTTTACTTCCTTCTTTTAACGTTATTTCCCCGCCCGGCTATCAATCACCTTCATCAGCATCAATATCCTGTCGGGAATAGCCGTGATTGATTGCGTCACTAAAGAAACAAGATAGTAAAAATCCTATTACCACAGATAAGAAACACCGTTTATGCCGTGAGTAATAGCGAGTTGAACAACAGGAAGACGAAATGTATTCCCATCGATTAATCCCTTTGAATAAGGGAACAGGAGTTGAGATTTCCCTCATATTATCCAATATGATGGAACTTAAGTTATGATTATTAAATCATCATCAAATAGCAAGAAAAATTTTCATTTTCTTAAATTTACAAAAAGTAGATTTTGTAAGGAAGTGTTACAAATTCAATAAAAGATTAAGTTATTGTAAATATAATGAAGAATGCAACCCCATTCCCAAAAGAATCAGTCCACGATATATAAAAAAACTGGCCTTTACTGATTTTCCACATCCAGCTTTAATCAAAAACCAATTGCAAATTTTGCGGCTGCTTTTTTTGCAACAGCTATTTGAAGAAAACAGTGACATAGTGATTATCCTCATCTTCCCATAGAACGGAATCATTCTTTTATTGTATCAATGGTACAGAGATCACACGGATGTTTCATTTACCTTATGATTTAAAAGGAATAAACATGAACGCATACGTGAATAAAGAGATACCTGATGTATTACAAAGCCAATGTGGTATTAATTGTCTGACCGATATTTGCCACTATTCTTTTAATGAATTCCGCCAGCAAGTCTCTGATCATCTCTCTTGGTCAGAGACCAACCGTTTATATTGTGATGCACAACAGGAACAAAAAGAGAATCAATTATATGAAGCACGTATTCTCAAACGCGCTAACCCACAGTTACAAAATGCAGTGCACCTCGGTATTACCCTCCCTCATGCTGAATTGAGAAGCTACAATAATGAATTCGGTAGCCGAGCCAGCCAATATGTGGCGCCGGGTTCGGTTTCCTCTATGTTCTCCCCCGCCGCTTATTTAACTGAACTCTATCGTGAAGCACGTAATTTACATGCCAGCGACTCCGTTTATCATCTGGATGAACGCCGACCAGATCTCCAATCAATGGAGCTCAATCAGCAAAATATGGACACCGAGCTTTCCACGCTTTCTCTGTCTAATGAAATTTTGTTGAAAGGAATTAAAGCTAATAAGTCTAATCTGGACAGCGATACTAAAGTGATGGAAATGTTATCCACTTTCCGTCCTTCCGGCACGATACCTTATCATGATGCTTACGAAAATGTGCGTAAAGCTATCCAATTACAAGATCCTAAACTTGAGCAATTTCAGAAATCACCCGCTGTTGCCGGATTAATGCATCAAGCTTCACTGCTAGGAATTAATAACTCTATCTCACCAGAGCTGCTTAATATTCTGACGGAAGAGATTACCGAGGCTAATGCAGATGAAATTTATAAAAAGAACTTTGGCGATATTGACCCTACCTGGCTGGCAATGCCAGAATATCTGAAAAGTTATTATAATTTTAGTGATGAAGAGCTCAGCCAATTTATTCACAAATATCCAAATAATGAACTGAATGCTCAGAAAATACATTTACTAAAAATCAATAAAATTATTTTATTATCACGAGCCGTAAACCTGCCATTTTTAAAAATAGATGAAATTGTTCCAGAACAGAGTATTAACCCAACGGTATTAGGAAAAATCTTTCTAGTTAAATACTATATGAAGAAATACAACATTGATACTGAAACTGCCTTAATACTATGTAACGCACCTATTTCACAGAATTCCTATCGTAATCAACCTAGCCAATTTGATCGCCTATTTAATACCCCACCACTCAACGGGCAATATTTTGCTGTTGGAAATACCGACATTGACTTAAATCTGAATAGCACCAATAATTGGCACAAAACAGTACTTAAACGTGCTTTTAATGTCGATGATATTTCTCTTTATCGATTGCTCCATATTGCTAATCATGAAAATAAAGATGGAAAAATTGCTAATAATATAAATAATCTTTCCAATCTTTATATGACTAAACTACTGGCCGATATTCATCAATTAACGATTGATGAACTGTATTTGTTACTGATGACTATCGGTGAAGATAAGAGAGATCTCTATACAATTGATGATGAAAACTTACAGGAACTGATTAACAAACTCGATACCCTAAGCGATTGGTTGCATACACAAAAGTGGAGTGTCTATCAGTTATTTTTAATGACCACCACCAACTATGACAAAACGCTAACGCCTGAAATTCGAAACTTACTAAATACGGTCTACAATGGTTTGCAGAATTTTGACAAAGAGAAAACAGATCTTCTGGCTGCCATAGCACCTTATATTGCCGCAACGCTACAATTACCGTCTGAAAATGTCGCACATTCTATTCTTCTCTGGGCTGATAAGATAAAACCAAACGAAAATAAAATAACGGCAAAAAAATTCTGGAACTGGTTACAAAATAAAGACATTTCAGAATTATCAAAACCGCCAGAAATGCAGGAACAAATTATTCAGTACTGTCACTGTCTGGCACAATTGACAATGATTTATCGTTCTTCCGGCATTAACGAAAACGCTTTCCGTCTATTTATCGAAAAGCCAACTATTTTTGGTATTTCTGATGAATCTGATAAAGCGATACCAGCCCATAATGCACCAACATTAATCATCCTAACCCGCTTTGCCAATTGGGTTAATTCCCTAGGTGAAAAAGCCTCCTCTATTCTAACGGCTTTTGAAAATAAAACCTTAACCGCGGAACAATTAGCTAACGCCATGAATATTGACGCTAATTTACTGGAACAAGCCAATATTCAAGCACAAAATTACAACCAAGTTACTAAAGAAAATGCATTCTCCAATTGGCAATCTATCGACATTATTCTGCAATGGGCCAATGTAGCCAGTAATTTGAATATCTCCCCACAAGGTATTTCATCCCTGATAGCATTGGATTATATACAACCGACTCAAAAAACACCGACCTATACCCAATGGGAAAGCGCAGCTATGGTATTAACTGCCGGGTTAGATCCTAAACAAACTCATACCCTACACGTATTCCTAGATGAATCTCGCAGTTCTGCATTAAGCAATTATTATATTGGCAAGATCGCTAATCGGGCAGCATCAATTAAAAGCCGTGACGATCTATACCAATATTTACTGATTGATAATCAAGTTTCCGCTGCAATAAAAACCACACGTATTGCCGAAGCCATTGCCAGTATCCAATTGTATGTCAACCGGGCGCTGGAAAATGTAGAAACCCACGCCGTTTCTGATGTTATAACCCGTCAATTTTTTATCGATTGGGATAAATATAATAAACGTTACAGCACCTGGGCTGGCGTTTCACAATTAGCCTATTATCCTGAAAATTATATCGATCCGACGATGCGTATCGGGCAAACGAAAATGATGGATACGCTACTACAATCCGTCAGCCAGAGCCAATTAAATGCCGATACAGTAGAAGACGCATTTAAATCTTACCTAACCTCATTTGAACAAGTCGCTAATTTGGAAGTCATTAGTGCTTATCATGATAACGTTAATAATGACCAAGGGCTGACCTATTTTATCGGACACAGTAAAACAGAAGTTAATCAATATTACTGGCGCAGCGTCGATCACAGTAAATTCAACGACGGTAAATTCTCCGCCAATGCCTGGAGTGAATGGAATAAAATTGATTGCGCAATTAATCCCTACCAAAGCACCATCCGCCCAGTTATCTATAAATCCCGCTTATATCTGATTTGGCTGGAACAAAAGGAAACAGCTAAACAAAAGGAGGATAATAAAGTCACTACAGACTATCACTATGAATTAAAATTGGCTCATATTCGTTATGATGGTACCTGGAATGTGCCAATCATTTTTGATGTAAATGAAAAAATACTCGCTTTAGAACTGACAAAATCTCAAGCTCCTGGACTCTATTGTGCAGGTTATCAAGGGGAAGATACCTTGCTGGTGATGTTTTATAGAAAAAAAGATAAATTGGATGATTATAAAACTGCGCCAATGCAAGGATTATATATTTTCTCCGATATGTCTTCCATAGATATGACCAATGAACAACGCAACTCTTATCGAGATAATAGTTATACACATTTCGATACTAATAGTGTCATAAGAATAAATAACCGATATGCAGAAGATTATGAAATCCCTTCATTGATGAATCATAGCAATAGCCATGATTGGGGGGAATATAATCTCAGCCAAGTATACGGCGGAAGTATAGTTATCAATTACCAAGTTGCATCAAGTGATTTAAAAATCTATCTTTCACCAAAATTAAGAATAATTCATGATGGAAAAGAAGGCCGAGAACGTATTCAGTGTGACCTGATAAAGAAATATGGAAAACTGGGAGATAAATTTATTATTTATACAAATATAAATAAAAACCCAAATCACTCTAAAAATGATAAACTTATCTATCCCGTTTATCAATATCGCAATAATGATAAAGGACGTCTGCTATTTTATAGGAGCAATACAACTGGTACTGTAAGGGCTTGGTTCCCAACAACTAAAGAAGAAATAACCGCAACTACAAGTAGTAACCAAGATTGTATTATCGATACGATTAATAATGCAGATCTATTTAAAGCATATTTCTATATGGAAGATAAAGAGGGCCAGATTGCCACCGATATTAGTGGATCAATAGATATCAATACTGCAATTTCCCCGGTAAAAGTTCAGGTAACAATAAGAGCGGGCACCAAAGAGAAAAATTTTACAGCAGATAAGGATGCCTCCACTCAGCCATCACCTAGCTTTGAAGAAATGTGTTACCAATTTAATACTCTCGAAATAGAGAGTTCTGATTTGAAATTTATTAATAACTCAGCCAGTATTGATGTCACTTTTACCGCACTGGCAGAGGATGGACACAAACTGGGCTATGAAACTTTCAATATCCCTGTTATCCAAAAGGTTAAAAACGATAAAGCTCTAACTCTTTTTCATGACAAGAATGGCGCTCAATATATGCAATGGGGAGCCTATCGCGTTCGTCTTAATACCCTATTTGCTCGCCAATTAGTTGAACGCGCCACTACGGGTATTGATACAATTCTAAGTATGGAAACTCAGAATATTCAGGAACCGATGATGGGAATAGGGGCTTATATAGAAATCGTTATGGATAAATATAATCCTGATATCCACGGCACTAATAAATCCTTTACTATTATGTTTTCTCATGTTTTTGAATCAAATGATCATTTTACAATTTATCAAGGAACATTAAGCGGCATTAAACAAACGACAATAAGATTATTTTTACCCCGGCTTGATGATGCTTTTGGGAATAAAGATAATCTTTATGTCTATGCTATTTATCAAAAAGAAGAAACAAATTCTATTCGCTTTGTTAAAAAGGATAATAATGAACCCGCTATATTCGATACAACTCATAACAAAGGTACTTTCTCAGGACTTAAATCAGCCAGAGTCGTGCCCACTTTCACAGAACCAATGGATTTCAGCGGCGCTAACAGTCTCTATTTCTGGGAACTGTTCTACTATACCCCGATGCTGGTTGCTCAGCGTTTGCTACATGAACAAAACTTTGATGAAGCCAACCGTTGGCTGAAATATGTCTGGAGCCCATCCGGTTATATTATTCGTGGTCAAATTAAAAACTATCGCTGGAATGTGCGCCCGTTATTGGAAAACACCAGTTGGAACAGTGATCCTTTGGATTCCGTCGATCCTGACGCGGTGGCACAGCACGATCCAATGCACTATAAAGTAGCCACCTTTATGCGCACTCTCGATCTGTTGATGGCTCGTGGCGATCACGCCTATCGCCAACTGGAGCGGGATACGCTGAATGAGGCCAAAATGTGGTATATGCAAGCGCTGCACCTATTAGGTGAGAAACCCTATCTGCCGCTGAGTTCCGCATGGAATGATCCACGTCTGGACAATGCCGCAAGTACTACCACACAAAAAGCATATTCCTACGCAATAACCACCCTACGGCAAGGCACGCAAATACCATCATTATCATTGCGCTCCGCTAATACCCTGACCGATCTTTTCCTGCCACAAATCAACGACGTTATGCTGAGCTACTGGAACAAACTGGAACTGCGCCTGTATAACTTGCGTCATAATCTCTCCATCGATGGTCAACCGCTCTATCTGCCGATGTATGCCACACCGGCCGAGCCGAAAGCGTTACTCAGCGCTGCCGTTGCTACGTCTCAAGGCGGCGGCTCGCTTCCACAGCCATTTATGTCACTGTGGCGCTTCCCGCATATGCTAGAAAATGCCCGTAGCATGGTCACTCAACTCACACAGTTCGGTTCCACGTTGCAAAATATTATTGAACGCCAAGATGCTGAGGCCCTAAATGCTCTGCTGCAAAATCAAGCCAAGGAGCTGATATTAACGACGCTAAGCATTCAGGACAAAACCATCGAAGAAATAGATGCTGAAAAAACCGTGCTGGAAAAATCCAAAGCCGGGGCACAATCGCGCTTTAACAACTACAGCAAGTTATACGATGAAGATGTCAACGCCGGTGAACGTCAAGCTCTGGATATGCGAATAGCTTCCCAAAGTATTACCGCCGGATTGAAAGGCTTGCATATGGCTGCCGCCGCACTGGAGATGGTACCCAACATCTACGGCTTTGCGGTCGGGGGAACGCGCTTTGGGGCAATTGCCAATGCCATTGCTATTGGCGGCGGGATCGCCGCAGACGGTCTATTAATTGAAGCGGAGAAAGTCTCTCAATCTGAAATATGGCGCCGTCGCCGTCAAGAGTGGGAAATCCAGCGTAATAATGCCGAAGCAGAGATGAAACAAATCGATGCTCAACTTAAATCGCTAACGGTACGCCGCGAAGCAGCGGTATTACAAAAAACCAGCCTGAAAACCCAACAGGAACAAACTCAAGTTCAACTGGCTTTCCTGCAACGAAAATTCAGCAATCAAGCGCTGTACAACTGGTTACGTGGTCGGTTAGCTGCCATTTACTTCCAATTTCACGATTTAGTCGTCGCCCGTTGTCTGATGGCAGAACAAGCTTACCGTTGGGAAACCAATGATACCTCTGCACGCTTTATTAAACCGGGAGCCTGGCAAGGAACCTATGCCGGTCTGCTTGCCGGAGAAACCTTAATGTTGAATCTGGCCCAAATGGAAGATGCGCACCTGAAACAAGAACAACGTGCGCTGGAAGTGGAACGCACGGTTTCTCTGGCGCAGGTGTACCAATCCTTAGAGGGAAAAAGCTTTACATTGAAAGATAAAATTGAAGCGTTGCTACAAGAAGATAAAGAGACTTCCGTCGGTAATGACAGTAATCAATTGAAATTAACCAACAATACGCTATCCGCGACGCTAACCCTGCAAGACCTGAAACTCAAAGATGATTACCCGGAAGAGATGCAGTTAGGCAAAACACGCCGCATTAAACAAATTAGTGTCTCCTTACCGTCACTATTGGGACCCTATCAAGATGTTCAAGCGGTTCTGTCTTATGGTGGTGACGCCACCGGCTTAGCTAAAGGTTGTAAAGCCTTGGCGGTCTCCCACGGCCTGAATGACAATGGTCAATTCCAACTCGATTTCAACGATGGCAAATTCCTGCCGTTTGAAGGAATCGATATTAATGACAAGGGAACATTAACGCTAAGTTTCCCCAATGCCACCAGTAAACAAAAAACCATATTACAGATGCTGACCGACATTATTCTGCACATTCGTTACACTATTCTCGAATAGCCATCACCTGCCACAGGCCCTAATCAGGGCCTGTTATTAAAAATCATCTTACATGCCACTGTTATTTCAATTACCTGAATAGAAAAATTATCCCTATTATATAGCAGGATTGAATTTAACATTAGTTCACTGTAATGCAGACAAAATAACAATTGCACAAATTATTCAACATAACAAAGGAAGTAAATGACGATGAAAAACATTGACCCTAAACTTTATCACCATACGCCGACCGTCAGTGTTCACGATAACCGTGGACTCGCTATCCGTAATATTAGTTTTCACCGCGCTACCGCAGAAGCAAATACCGATCCGCGTATTACTCGCCATCAATATAATGCCGGCGGATATTTGAACCAAAGCATTGATCCTCGCCTGTATGATGCTAAGCAGACTAACAACGCCGTACAACCGAATTTTATCTGGCAGCATAATTTGACCGGCAATATCCTGCGAACAGAGAGCGTCGATGCTGGCCGAACAATTACCCTCAACGATATTGAAGGTCGCCCGGTATTGACCATCAGCGCAACCGGTGTCCGCCAAAATCACCTTTATGAAGATAACACCCTACCCGGTCGCCTACTCGCAATCACCGAACAAGCACAGACAGAAGAGAAAACAACCGAGCGTCTTATCTGGGCCGGCAATACGCCGCAGGAAAAAGAGTACAACCTTGTTGGTCAGCGTGTCCGCCATTACGATACCGCAGGGCTCACTCAACTCAACAGCCTTGCCCTGACCGGCACCGTTTTATCACAATCTCAACAACTGCTCGTCGATAACCAAGATGCCGACTGGACAGGTGAAGACCAGAACCTCTGGCAGCAAAAACTGAGTAGTGATGTTTATACCACCCAAAATAAAACCGATGCCACCGGGGCTTTACTTACCCAGACCGATGCTAAAGGCAACATTCAGCGGCAAGCCTATGATGTGGCCGGTCAGCTAAAAGGGAGCTGGCTAACATTAAAAGGTCAGGCCGAACAAGTAATTATCAAATCGCTGACCTACTCCGCCGCCGGACAAAAATTACGCGAAGAGCACGGTAACGGCATTATTACCGAATACAACTATGAACCGGAAACTCAGCGGCTTATCGGCATTACCACTCACCGTCCATCAGACGCCAAGGTGTTGCAAGACCTACGCTATCAATATGACCCGGTAGGCAATGTGATCAATATCCGTAACGATGCGGAAGCCACCCGCTTTTGGCGCAATCAAAAAGTCATCCCGGAGAATAGCTATACCTATGATTCCCTGTATCAGCTTATCAGTGCCACCGGATGTGAAATGGCCAATATAGGTCAGCCAAATAACCCACTACCCTCCCCTGCGCTACCTGCTGATAACAACACCTACACTAACTACACCCGCACCTATAGTTATGACCGTGGCGGCAATTTGATGGAAATTCAGCATAGTTCACCTGCCACGCAAAATAACTACACGACGAATATAACGGTTTCTAATTACAGCAACCGTGCCGTATTAAGCACACTGACCGAAGATCCAACCCAAGTTGATGCCTTATTTGATGCGGGAGGCCATCAAACCAACTTATTATCCGGTCAAGTTCTAATATGGACACCGCGAGGCGAATTGAAACAAGTCAACAGTAGCGCAGGAAATGAGTGGTATCGCTACGATAGCAACGGCACACGACAGCTAAAAGTGAATGAACAACAAACTCAGAATATCGCGCAACAGCAAAGAGTCACTTATCTGCCGGGGCTAGAACTACGCACAACCCAACATGGCAGTACTACCACGGAATATTTGCAAGTTATCACACTCGGTAAAGCTGGTCGTGCGCAAGTCCGGGTATTACATTGGGAGAGCGGAAAACCCGAAGATATCAACAACAATCAACTTCGTTACAGCTACGATAATCTTATCGGTTCCAGCCAACTTGAATTAGATAGCGAAGGACAAATTATCAGTGAGGAAGAATATTATCCATTTGGCGGTACAGCACTGTGGGCAGCAAGGAATCAAACCGAAGCCAGCTATAAAACCATTCGTTATTCAGGTAAAGAGCGGGATGCTACCGGGCTGTATTATTACGGCTACCGTTATTACCAACCGTGGGCGGGCAGATGGTTAAGTGCAGACCCGGCCGGAACCATTGATGGACTGAATTTATATCGCATGGTGAGAAATAACCCGGTGACGCAATTTGATGTTCAGGGATTATCTCCAGCCAACAGAACAGAAGAAGCGATAATAAAACAGGGTTCCTTTACAGGAATGGAAGAAGCCGTTTATAAAAAAATGGCGAAACCTCAAACTTTCAAACGCCAAAGAGCTATCGCTACCCAAACAGAGCAAGAAGCCCATCAATTATTGGCCAACAATCCCGGTGTAGATACTAGCCCAATTAAAGATTACACCACGGATAGCTCGCAAATTAATACTGCAATAAGAGAAAACCGTATTACATCGATAGTGAAAGATTTAGATTCCTCATTATCTGCCCTGCAAGATAGACAAATGCGGGTAACTTATCGAGTGATGACCTATATAGATAATTCCAAGCCCTCCCCTTGGCACTCTCCACAGGAAGGAAATAGCATCAACGTTGGTGATATCGTTTCAGATAATGCTTATTTATCAACATCGGCCCATCGTGGTTTTCTGAATTTTGTGCATAAAAAAGAAACCAGTGAAACTCGATATGTCAAAATGGCATTTTTAACCAATGCAGGTGTCAATGTGGCAGCAAAATCTAAGTATAATAACGAAAGTGCGGAGAAAGTATTTAAAATGGATTTAGATGATTCTAGGAAAAGCTTTGTTGAAAAATTGAAAATAAGAGCCAATGGACCAGAAGCGGGGCAAGCAGAAATACTATTCCCCAGAGAAACACCGTTCGAAGTTGTTTCAATGAGACATCAAGGTAGAGATACCTATGTATTATTACAAGATATTAAACCATCAGCGATTACTCATAGGAATGTACGTGATACTTATACCGGCAGATTTAGATCATCCAGTACAAATTAAATTGATAAAATAGTAATTAATAAACGATCCCCTGAACTTTAATTCAGGGGATTTCACAACCAATCATTAAAATTTCAAGAAAGTTTCATTCAATCACGATAATATTTCATTAATCCAGACAAATGGTTTAATTAATGCAATGATAAATATCTCAGATCAATCCTAGACAATTAAATCGGAAATCAATAAATTCAATGGTTCTTTATATTTGTGTCTAAGAGTATAAGCACAATATTTCACTGATGGTGTTGGATACGATTTAAAATTCAAAAAGGTAATACCTTTATGAAGATCAGCAGAACAGATCGCTTCATTAGGTGTCATTAAACTTATCGCGATACCTGATCTCACTAAATCCAACCGATTAGAGAAATCAGGAACAGTTAGCAAAGTTAAATTTTGGTACTCAGGTAGACCATTCAGTGGAATAAAGCCGTCACATTGTTTCAAGAAAGCGCTATTATGCTGAGCCAAAGGCAATGTGGATATAATATCATCAGCATGACTTTCCGATCCCAAAATATCATTAGCGATAGCAAGACGCAGCACCTGATAAGTTCCATCTATTCTTATAATATTATCGTTATCAGGATAATGTTCAGTCGTCACATAGACGGTTATATCTTCTTTCATTAAAGAAGAAAATATTGCCTCTTTTCTTGCTGAATCATCAACCAGAAAATTGTTTTTTATGTAAATATCACGATAATGATAACGTTGCACCGCTCTTTTTATCACTGCCGAAATTTTATTAATATATTCTCCACTGGTCCCAATAATAAGTTTGCCGGCGTTCGTTAATCTCTCGCTTCTCCGATAATGCCAGTTATCCTCAACACGCTGCATCCTCTCATAGCACGGCAATAGCTCCTGATATAAGGCCATCCCTTCCTCAGTCAATTTAGTCCTTCCCGGCAATCTTTCAAACAATTGACAGCCCACACGTTGTTCCAATTGACATATGATCCTACTTAGGGGGGAAGGAGTAATAAAAAGCGTATCCGCTGCTAAAGTGAATGACTCTTTTTTCGCCGATTCCATAAAATATTTCAAGTGTTTTGAACAAAATAGCATCATATATCCTTCTATTCTAATTAATTGTTCCATCTGAAATAGAATGGAATATTAACAATAAAACATTACAATAACTTTTCTTCTTTGCATTATTTAACATTGAAATATGCATTAACTGAGATTGAGTTTTATCATCTTTATTCTTAGCAGTTATCAAACATTTTTTATTATTGTTGCAAAATAAACGTAATTCACCCTTACATCACAATAATATTTCTAAATAAACATCATATGTTATTATTAAGAAAAAACAGGCAACATTAACAATTTAATTAAATATTTCAATTGGTTGTAATAACACTCATAATGTTCAACATAAAATAATCACATATTTAACATCAATTAAATTACATAATCTATATTCACCATCACTGAACTTTACCCTTCTCGCACAGTTCATTATGTGAGCGACAAAGTGCCATTTCCATTCAACGCTCATTAGCAAGTCAGTTGCAAATTTTGCATCTGCTTTTTTTGCAACAGCTATTTAAAGAAAACAGTGAGATAGTGATTCTCCGAGAGATCAAGATTAGGTCTATTTTTCATTCGCAAACTATTATCTCAGCGATTTCTCAAAACCTATCTTTGATTATCCCTTCTTCCGATGGAACGGAATCACTTTCTTATTGATCCATGATGTAAAAGAAACAAGGCTGTTTCATTTACTT
The DNA here is from genome assembly GCF_042879335.1 of Photorhabdus sp. RM96S. Lineage (NCBI taxonomy): Bacteria > Pseudomonadati > Pseudomonadota > Gammaproteobacteria > Enterobacterales > Morganellaceae > Photorhabdus > Photorhabdus sp. RM96S. The sequence continues at coordinate 14,778 of NZ_JBHFKT010000004.1, forward strand.
TATGATTTAAAAGGAATAAATATGAACGAGTCTGTAAAAGAGATGCCTGATGTATTAAAAAGCCAGTGTGGTTTTCACTGTCTGACAGATATTAGCCACAGCTCTTTTAACGAATTTCATCAGCAAGTCTCTGCTCACCTCTCTTGGTCCGAAGCAAACAACTTATATCATGATGCACAACAGGCCCAAAAGGATAATCGGCTATATGAAGCGCGTATCCTCAAACGCGCTAATCCTCAATTACAAAATGCCGTACATCTTGCCATCATCGCCTCTAATGCCGAACTGATAGGCTATAACAGTCAATTTAGCGGCAGAGCCAGTCAATATGTCGCGCCGGGTACCGTTTCCTCCATGTTCTCCCCCGCCGCTTATTTGACTGAGCTTTATCGTGAGGCACGCAATTTACACGCAAGTGACTCCGTTTATTATCTGGATACCCGCCGCCCAGATCTCAAATCAATGGCGCTCAGTCAACAAAATATGGAGACAGAACTTTCCACACTCTCTTTGTCCAACGAGCTATTATTGGAAAGTATTAAAACTGAGTCTAAGTTGGATAATTATACTAAAGTGATGGAAATGCTCTCCACTTTCCGTCCTTCCGGCGAAACGCCTTATCACGACGCTTATGAAAACGTGCGTAAAGTTATCCAGTTACAAGATCCTGGGCTTGAGCAACTCAATGCATCATCGGCAATTGCCGGGCTAATGCATCAAGCCTCCCTATTGGGTATTAACGCTTCAATCTCACCTGAGCTGTTTAATATTCTGACGGAGGAGATTAACGAAGGTAATGCTGAAGAACTTTATAAGAAAAATTTTGGTAATATCGAACCGGCCTCACTGGCTATGCCGGAATACCTTAAACGTTATTACAATTTAAGTGATGAAGAACTTAGTCAGTTTATTGGTAAAGCCAGCAATTTTGGTCAACAGGAATATAATAATAACCAGCTCATTACTCCGGTAGTCAATAGCAGTGATGGCACAGTCAAGGTATATCGGATTACCCGCGAATATACAACAAATGCTTATCAAGTAGACGTAGAACTCTTTCCCCACGGTGGTGAGAATTACCAGTTAAATTATACATTCAAAGATTTCTGGAATGCCTCTTATTTATCCATCAAGTTAAATGACAAAAGAGAACTTGTTAGAACTGAAGGAGCTCCTCAGGTCAACATAGAATATTCAGAACATATCACATTAAGTACCACTGATATCAGTCAACCTTTTGAAATTGGCCTAACAAGAGTACTTCCTAATACTAATTACGCCTATGCTGCCGCAAAATTTACCGTTGAGGAATATAACCAATACTCTTTCCTGCTAAAACTGAATAAAGCAATTCGCTTATCCCGTGCAACAGAATTGTCACCCACTATTCTGGAAGGCATTGTGCGCAGTGTTAATCCACAACTGGATATCAACACAGAAGTATTAGGTAAAGTTTTTCTGACTAAATATTATATGCAGCGTTATGCTGTTAATGCTGACACTGCCCTAATACTATGCAATGCGCTTATTTCACAACGCTCATATAATAATCAACCTAGCCAATTTGATCGCCTGTTTAATACACCATTACTGAGCGGCCAATATTTTTCTACCGGAGATGAAGAGATTGATTTAAATCTAGGTAGCACCGGCGATTGGCGCAAAACCATACTCAAGCGTGCATTTAATATCGATGATGTCTCACTCTACCGCTTGCTTAAAATTACCGACCATAATAACAAAGACGGAAAGATTAAAAATAGCCTAAAGAATCTTTCCAATTTATATATCGGGAAATTACTGGCAGAAATCCATCAATTAACCATTGATGAATTAGATTTATTGCTGGTTGCTGTGGGTGAAGGGGAAACTAATTTATCCGCTATCAGTGATAAGCAATTGGCTACCTTGATCAGAAAACTCAATACCATTACCGGCTGGTTACAGACACAGAAGTGGAGTGTATTCCAGTTATTTGTCATGACCGCCACCAGCTATAACAAAACGCTCACGCCTGAAATTAAGAATCTGCTAGATGCCGTCTACCATGGTTTACAAGGTTTTGACAAAGACAAAGCAGATTTACTACATGCCATGGCGCCCTATATTGCGGCCACCTTGCAATTATCATCGGAAAATGTCGCCCATTCAGTACTGCTTTGGGCAGATAAGTTACAGCCCGGCGACGGCGCAATGACAGCAGAAAAATTCTGGGACTGGTTGAATACTCAATATACGCCGGATTCATCGGAAGCAGTAGAAACGCAGGAACATATCGTTCAGTATTGTCAGGCTCTGGCACAATTAGAAATGGTTTACCATTCCACCGGCATCAACGAAAATGCCTTCCGCCTGTTTGTGACAAAACCAGAGATGTTTAGCACGTCAACTGAGGCAATACCTGCACATGATGCCCTTTCATTGATCATGCTGACGCGTTTTGCAGATTGGGTGAACGCTCTAGGTGAAAAAGCCTCTTCTGTATTAGCGGCATTTGAAGCTAACACGTTAACGGCAGAACAACTGGCTGACGCCATGAATCTTGATGCTAATTTGCTGTTGCAAGCCAGTACTCAAGCACAAAACCATCAACATCTTCCGCCAGTGACGCAAGAAAATGCGTTCTCCTGTTGGACATCTATCGATACTATCCTGCAATGGATTAATGTTGCACAACAATTGAATGTCGCCCCGCAGGGCGTTTCCGCTTTGGTCGGGCTGGATTATATTCAATCAATGAAAGAGACACCGACCTATGCCCAGTGGGAAAATGCGGCAGGCGTGTTAACCGCCGGATTGAATTCACAACAGGCCAATACATTACACGCTTTTCTGGATGAATCTCGCAGTGCCGCATTAAGCACCTACTATATCCGTCAAGTTGCTAAGGCAGCGGCGGCTATTAAAAGCCGTGATGACTTGTATCAATATTTACTGATTGATAATCAAGTTTCCGCTGCAATCAAAACCACCCGGATCGCTGAAGCCATTGCCAGCATTCAACTGTACGTCAACCGGGCATTGGAAAATGTGGAAGAAAATGCTAATTCAGGGGTTATCAGCCGCCAATTCTTTATCGACTGGGACAAATACAACAAACGCTACAGCACCTGGGCGGGTGTTTCTCAATTAGTTTACTATCCAGAAAACTATATTGATCCGACCATGCGCATCGGGCAAACCAAAATGATGGACGCATTACTGCAATCCGTCAGCCAAAGCCAATTAAACGCCGATACTGTCGAAGACGCCTTTATGTCTTACCTGACATCGTTTGAGCAGGTGGCTAATCTTAAAGTTATTAGCGCGTATCACGATAATATTAACAACGATCAAGGGCTGACCTATTTTATCGGCCTCAGTGAAACTGATACCGGTGAATATTATTGGCGCAGTGTCGATCACAGCAAATTCAATGATGGCAAATTCGCGGCTAACGCCTGGAGCGAGTGGCACAAAATTGATTGTCCAATTAACCCTTACCAAAGCACGATTCGGCCAGTAATGTACAAATCCCGCTTGTATCTGCTCTGGTTGGAACAAAAGGAGATCACCAAACAGACCGGAAATAGTAAAGATGGCTATCAAACCGAGACAGATTATCGTTATGAGCTGAAATTAGCACATATCCGTTATGACGGTACCTGGAATACGCCAATCACCTTTGATGTCAATGAAAAAATATCCAAGCTAGAACTAGCAAAAAATAAAGCGCCTGGGCTCTATTGTGCCGGTTATCAGGGTGAAGATACGTTGCTGGTGATGTTTTATAATCAACAAGATACACTGGATAGTTATAAAACCGCTGCAATGCAAGGGCTATATATCTTTGCCGATATGGCATCCAAAGATATGACCCCAGAACAGAGCAATGTTTATCGGGATAACAGCTATCAACAATTCGATACTAATAGCGTCAGAAGAGTGAATAACCGCTACGCAGAGAATTATGAAATTCCTTCATCGGTAAATAGCAATAACAGTTATGGCAGAGGAGAATATAACCTCAGTATGGTGCATGGCGGAGATATTCCAATTATCCGTTACCAAGCCTCATCAAGTGATTTAAAAATCCATATCTCACCTAAGTTAAGAATTACCTATGAAGGAGCTGATGAGCGAACTCGTCATCAGTGCGACCTGATAAAAAAATATGGCAAATTAGGTGATAAATTTATTATCTATACCAATCTGAGTGTCAATACACAATGGACATCAAATAAGAAGTTAATATACCCGGTTTATCAATATAGTGGAAACACCACTAATAATAGTCAGGGTAGATTACTGTTTTATCGGGATAACCAAATTGGTAAAGTAAGTGTCTTTCTTCCTAATTGGGGGAAAAGCCTATATTCAGAAGTTACCAATAGTGATAACGGCTATATTATAGACACTTCTAATCAAGAACCTTTATTTAAGCAATATCTCTATATGGAGGACACGAATAATGGGTTCCGTATTATTGCTACTGATGTCTATAACGCGGAAGAGATCAAAACTGCAATTCCTGCTGCAAAAGTTCAGGTAACAGTAAAAGCGGGTAGCAAAGAGAAAAATTTTACCGCGGATAAAGATGTCTCCGTTCAACCATCACCTAGTTTTGATGAAATGTATTATCAATTTAATACCCTCGAAATAGATGGCACTGGTCTGAATTTTAATAATAATTCAGCCAGTATTGATGTCACCTTTACTGCATTGGCGGAGGATGGGCGCAAGCTAGGTTATGAAAGTTTCACTATTCCTGTCACCCGCAAGGTGAGTACCGATAATGCCCTGACCCTGCACCATAATGAAAATGGTGCGCAATATATGCAATGGCAAGCCTATCGTATTCGCCTGAATACTCTATTCGCCCGCCAGTTGGTTGCACGCGCTACTACCGGAATCGATACGATTCTGAGTATGGAAACGCAGAATATTCAGGAACCTATGATGGGAATTGGGGCCTACGTGGAATTAGTTATGGATAAATATAATCCAGAAACCCACGGCACTGATAAATCCTTTACGATTATGTATTATGATATTTTTAAATCGGGTGATAAATTCCCTATTTATCAAGGGACATTAAGCGATATAGCGCCAACAAAAATACAATTATTCTTATCCCGTTTTGATGATGCTCATGGAAACAAAGATAATCTCTATATCTATGCGGTTTATCAAAAACAGGAAACAAATGCTATTCGCTTTGTTAAAAAGGATAATAATGATGAACTCGCTATATTCGATACTACCTATAAAAGTGGGACCTTCCCAGGGCTTGCATCAGCTAGAGTCGTGCCCACTTTCACAGAACCAATGGATTTCAGCGGCGCTAACAGCCTTTATTTCTGGGAACTGTTCTACTATACCCCGATGCTGGTTGCTCAACGTTTGTTGCATGAACAAAACTTTGACGAAGCTAACCGCTGGCTGAAATATGTCTGGAGTCCATCCGGGTACATTGTCCACGGCCAGATTCAAAACTACCAGTGGAACGTCCGCCCGTTATTGGAAGATACCAGTTGGAACAGTGATCCTTTAGATTCCGTCGATCCTGACGCGGTAGCACAACACGATCCAATACACTACAAAGTCTCAACCTTTATGCGCACCCTTGATCTGTTGATAGCACGCGGCGATCACGCTTACCGCCAACTGGAGCGAGATACACTTAACGAAGCGAAGATGTGGTATATGCAAGCGCTGCATCTATTGGGCGACAAGCCTTATCTGTCACTCAGTACGACATGGGGCAATCCACGGCTGGACAGCGCCGCAGATATTACTACCCAAAATGCTTACGCCAGCGCGATAAACGCGCTGCGGCAGGGTATACCGACACCTTTATCATCACGCAGCGCTAACAGTCTGACCGATCTCTTCCTGCCGCAAATCAATGAAGTGATGATGAATTACTGGCAGACATTAGCTCAGAGAGTATACAACCTGCGTCATAACCTCTCTATCGACGGTCAGCCGCTCTATCTGCCAATCTATGCCACGCCGGCGGACCCGAAAGCGTTACTCAGCGCGGCGGTTGCCACATCTCAAGGCGGAGGCAATCTACCAGAGCCATTTATGTCCCTGTGGCGTTTCCCGCACATGCTGGAAAATGCACGCGGCATGGTTAGCCAGCTCACCCAGTTCGGCTCCACATTACAAAATATTATCGAACGTCAGGACGCGGAAGCACTCAATGCGTTATTACAAAATCAGGCCGCAGAGCTGATATTGACTAACCTGAGCATTCAGGACAAAACCATTGAAGAATTGGATGCCGAGAAAACCGTGCTGGAAAAATCCAAAGCGGGGGCACAATCGCGCTTTGATAGCTACAGCAAACTGTACGATGAAAACATCAACGCTGGCGAAAACCAAGCCATGACGCTACGAGCGACCGCAGCCGGGCTCACCACGGCAGTTCAGGCATCCCGTCTGGCTGGCGCGGCGGCTGATTTGGTGCCTAACATCTTCGGCTTCGCCGGTGGTGGTAGCCGTTGGGGAGCCATCGCTGAGGCAACAGGTTATGTGATGGAATTCTCCGCTAATGTTATGAACACCGAAGCGGATAAAATTAGCCAATCTGAAACCTACCGTCGCCGCCGTCAGGAGTGGGAGATCCAGCGTAATAATGCCGAAGCGGAGCTGAAACAACTCGACGCCCAACTTAAATCGTTGGCAGTACGCCGTGAAGCCTCCGTATTGCAAAAAAACAGCCTGAAAACCCAACAAGAACAGACTCAATCCCAATTGGCCTTCCTGCAACGTAAGTTCAGCAATCAAGCGTTGTACAACTGGCTACGGGGCCGACTGGCGGCGATTTACTTCCAGTTCTACGATTTGGCTGTCACACGTTGTTTAATGGCAGAACAGGCTTACCGTTGGGAACTCAATGATAACTCCGCACGCTTTATTAAACCGGGCGCCTGGCAAGGAACCTATGCCGGCCTGCTTGCTGGTGAAACCTTGATGTTGAGTCTGGCACAAATGGAAGATGCCCATTTGAAACGCGATAAACGCGCACTGGAGGTCGAACGCACGGTGTCGCTGGCCGAAGTTTATGCTGGATTGCCACAAGATAAAGGTCCATTCTCCCTGACTCAGGAAATCGAGAAGCTGGTGAATGAAGGCTCAGGCAGTGCCGGCAGTGGCAATAATAATTTGGCATTTGGCGCTGGCACGGACACTAAAACCTCTTTACAGGCATCCATTTCATTAGCTGATTTGAAAATCCGTGAAGATTACCCGGAATCCATTGGCAAAATTCGACGTATCAAACAGATCAGTGTCACCCTGCCCGCGCTACTGGGACCCTATCAGGATGTGCAGGCAATATTGTCTTACGGCGATAAAGCCGGATTAGCTAACGGCTGTGAAGCGTTGGCTGTTTCTCACGGTATGAATGACAGCGGCCAGTTCCAGCTCGATTTCAACGATGGCAAATTCCTGCCATTCGAAGGTATCGCCATTGATCAAGGCACGCTGACCCTGTGCTTCCCAAATGCATCAACGCCGGACAAAGGTAAACAAACCACTATGCTAAAAACCCTGAACGATATCATTTTGCATATTCGCTACACCATTAAATAACCGTCCCAACGTACTAAAACAGGCTCCGAATCGGAGCCTGTAAGGAGTTTTCATGCAGAATTCACAGACATTCAGTGTTGCCGAGCTGTCATTACCCAAGGGCGGCGGGGCCATTACCGGTATGGGTGAAGCATTAACACCCACCGGGCCGGATGGTATGGCCGCCTTATCCCTGCCATTACCCATTTCTGCCGGGCGGGGTTACTCCCCATCGCTCACCTTGAATTACAACAGCGGAACCGGTAACAGCCCGTTTGGTCTCGGTTGGGATTGCAACGTCATGACAATTCGTCGTCGCACCAGTACTGGCGTGCCGAATTACGATGAAACCGATACTTTTCTGGGGCCAGAAGGTGAAGTGTTGGTAATAGCATTAAATGAGAGCGGTCAAGCTGATATCCGCAGTGAATCCTCATTGCAGGGCATCAATTTAGGGGCGACTTTCACCGTTACCGGTTATCGCTCCCGTTTGGAAAGCCACTTTAGCCGATTGGAATACTGGCAACCCCAAACAACCGGCACAACCGATTTCTGGCTGATATACAGCCCCGACGGACAGGTCCATTTACTGGGCAAAAATCCTCAGGCACGTATCAGCAATCCACTCAATGTTAACCAAACGGCACAATGGCTGTTGGAAGCCTCGGTATCATCCCACGGTGAGCAGATTTATTATCAGTATCGCGCCGAAGATGAAACAGGTTGTGAAACTGACGAGCTCACAGCCCACCCGAACGCAACCGTTCAGCGCTACCTGCAAACAGTACATTACGGTAACCTGACCGCCAGCGACGTTTTTCCCACACTAAACGGAGATGACCCACTCAAATCTAGCTGGTTATTCTGTTTAGTATTTGATTACGGTGAGCGCAAAAACAGCTTATCTGAAATGCCGCCGTTTAAAGCCATAAGTCACTGGCTTTGCCGCCAAGACCGTTTTTCCCGTTATGAATACGGTTTTGAATTGCGTACCCGGCGTCTATGCCGCCAAATACTGATGTTTCACCGTCTACAAACCCTGTCTGGTCAAACAAAAGGAGACGATGAACCCGCTTTGGTTTCACGTCTGATACTGGATTATGATGAAAACGCGGTAATCAGCACGCTCGTTTCTGTCCGTCGGATAGGCCATGAGGACAACAATACCGTCATCTCACTGCCACCACTGGAACTGGCTTACCAGCCTTTTGAGCCAGAACAAAAAGCACTCTGGCAACCAATGGATGTACTGGCAAATTTCAACACCATTCAGCGCTGGCAACTGCTTGACCTTAAAGGAGAAGGCGTACCCGGTATTCTGTATCAGGATAGAAATGGCTGGTGGTACCGATCTGCCCAACGTCAGGCAGGGGAAGAGGTAAATGCGGTTACCTGGGGGAAAATGCAACTCCTCCCCATCATGCCAGCTTTGCAGGATAACGCTTCACTGATGGATATTAACGGTGACGGGCAACTGGACTGGATTATCACCGGGCCGGGATTAAGGGGCTATCACAGCCAACACCCGGATGGTAGCTGGACACGTTTTACACCATTACATGCTTTGCCGATAGAATATTCTCATCCTCGCGCTCAACTTGCCGATTTAATGGGGGCCGGGCTATCCGATTTAGTGCTGATTGGTCCCAAAAGCGTGCGCTTGTATGCTAATAACCGTGATGGTTTTACCGAAGGACGGGATGTGGTGCAATCCGGTGATATCACCCTGCCGTTACCGGGTGCCGATGCCCGTAAGTTAGTGGCATTTAGTGACGTACTCGGTTCGGGCCAAGCACATCTGGTTGAAGTTAGTGCAACTCAAGTCACCTGCTGGCCAAATTTGGGACATGGCCGCTTTGGTCAGCCAATCACATTGCCGGGATTCAGCCAATCTGCCGCCAATTTTAATCCTAACCGGATTCATCTGGCCGATCTGGACGGCAGCGGTCCTGCCGATTTGATTTATGTTCATGCTGACCGTCTGGAGATTTTCAGAAATGAAAGTGGTAACGGTTTTGCAAAACCATTCACACTCCATTTTCCTGACGGCCTGCATTTTGATGATACTTGCCAGTTACAAGTGGCCGATGTACAAGGATTAGGGGCTGTCAGCCTGATCCTGAGCGTACCGCATATGGCACCACATCATTGGCGCTGCGATCTGACTAACGCGAAACCGTGGTTACTCAGTGAAATGAACAACAATATGGGCGCTCATCACACCCTGCATTACCGTAGCTCTGTCCAGTTCTGGCTGGATGAAAAAGCCGCAGCCTTAGCGACCGGACAAACACCGGTCTGTTACCTGCCCTTCCCGGTCCATACCCTTTGGCAAACAGAAACCGAGGATGAAATCAGCGGCAACAAATTAGTGACCACGTTACGTTACGCTCACGGCGCTTGGGATGGACATGAGCGGGAATTTCGTGGCTTTGGTTATGTTGAGCAGACAGACAGCCATCAACTGGCTCAAGGTAATGCGCCGGAACGTACACCATCGGCACTCACCAAAAACTGGTATGCCACCGGAATCCCTGAGGTAGACAATACGCTATCCGCCGGGTATTGGCGCGGTGATAAGCAAGCTTTCACCGGTTTTACGCCACGCTTTACTCTCTGGAAAGAGGGCAAAGATGTTCCTGTGACACCGGAAGATGAGCATAATCGGTACTGGTTAAACCGGGCACTAAAAGGCCAGCCACTGCGTAGTGAACTCTACGGGCTAGATGGCAGCGCACAGCAAAAGATCCCCTATACAGTGACTGAATCCCGTCCACAAGTGCGCCAATTACAAGATGACACTACCGCTTCCCCGGTGCTCTGGGCTTCAGTCGTCGAGAGCCGTAGTTATCACTATGAACGTATTATCAGTGATCCCCTGTGCAATCAGGATATCACGCTGTCCAGTGACCTGTTCGGACAACCCCTGAAACAGGTTTCAGTGCAATATCCCCGCCGCAATAAACCAACAACCAATCCGTATCCCGATACACTACCGGATACGCTGTTTGCCAGCAGTTATGACGACCAACAACAGCGATTGCAGTTAACCTACCAGCAATCCAGTTGGCACCATCTAATCGGTAATGAACTCAGAGTGTTGGGATTACCGGATGGTACACGCAGTGATGCCTTTACTTACGATGCCAAACATGTGCCTATTGACGGTTTAAATCTGGAAGCCCTATGTGCTGAAAATAGCCTGATTGCCGATGATAAACCACGCGAATACCTCAACCAGCAACGAACGTTCTATACCGATGGAAAAAACCAAGCGCCATTGGAAATACCGACATGGCAAGCTTTAATCGCCTTTACCGAAACGGCGGTATTGACAGAATCCCTGTTATCCGCATTCGATGGCGGTATCACGCCAGATGAATTACCCGGCATTCTGACACAAGCAGGATATCAACAAGAACCTTACCTTTTCCCACGCACCGGCGAAAACAAAGTCTGGGTAGCACGTAAAGGCTATACCGATTACGGGACTGAGACACAATTTTGGCGTCCTGTCGCACAACGTAACACCCTGTTAACTGGGAAAACGACCCTGAAATGGGATACCTACTACTGTGTCATCACTCAAACCCAAGACGCTGCTGGTTTGACTGTCTCAGCCAATTATGACTGGCGTTTTCTCACACCTGTGCAACTGACTGATATCAATGATAATGTGCATCTCATGACCTTGGATGCACTGGGGCGCCCTGTCACACAACGCTTCTGGGGGATCGAAAGTGGTGTGGCAACAGGTTACTCTTCACCAGAAGAAAAACCATTCTCTCCACCAGCCGATGTTAATACCGCCATTGATCTGACCGGGCCACTCCCTGTCGTGCTGTGTCTGGTCTATGCGCCAGACAGTTGGATGCCACCATTCAGTCAGGAAACCTTCAACACATTAACGCAGGAAGAGCAGAAAACGCTGCGTAATTTACGGATTATCACGGAAGATTGGCGTATTTGCGCGCTAGCTCGCCGCCGTTGGCTACAAAGTCAACAGGCTAGCACACCATTGGTTAACTTGTTAACCAATAGCATCGGTTTTCCTCCCCATAACCTTACACTGACCACGGATCGTTATGACCATGATTCTGAACAGCAAATTCGTCAACAAGTCGCATTCAGTGATGGTTTTGGCCGTCTATTGCAAGCGTCTGTACGGCATGAGGCAGGCGAAGCTTGGCAACGTAACCAAGACGGCTCTTTGGTGACAAAAATGGAGGATACCAAAACGCGCTGGGCGGTCACGGGACGCACCGAATATGATAATAAGGGTCAGACGATACGAACTTATCAGCCCTATTTCCTCAACGATTGGCGATATGTGAGTGATGACAGTGCCAGAAAAGGGGCCTATGCCGATACGCATATCTATGATCCGATTGGGCGGGAAATCCGGGTTATCACCGCAAAAGGCTGGCTGCGACAGAGCCAATATTTTCCGTGGTTTATCGTGAGTGAGGATGAAAATGATTTGGCCGTTGACGCGATCGTGTAATTGAACCCGTATTCGCTCGTTTAATGTTAACGAGCGGATATAATACTGCATTGTTGAGTTCTAAATAGAGGGACAGGATATTTTGTTACCTTTTATTTCATAGGTAATAAAGTTCAATTCCTGCAAAAATCTATCATCATGAGAACTAAAAATAACAACTTTCTCTTCTGCAAGAGAAATCAGCAACTCAATTAAAAATGTTATAGAATCTGAATCAAGGCCATTTGTTGGCTCATCAAAAATATAAACATCCGCATCGGTAATAAAAGCGGACGTCAATAAAAACTTCTTCTTTATCCCAAGCGACATTTGTCCATATTCAACGCCAGAATAATTATATATACCAAAACCATTTAAATAGTAATCCAATTGATATTTTAGATTACTTTTCCTATAACGTTTACTTAGATTTATCACATCCATTCCAGTAATAAAGTTATAAAAATTAACATTATCCGATATATAAAAGCCATGCCGTTGCAAACTAAACTTATGCTTTTCTCCATTTTTTATAAAATTAACCGTTCCTTTTCTAACCTTGTTTACGCCAGCAATACTTGCAAGAAAAGTCGTTTTACCAGCCCCATTAACTCCCGCAATACGGTTTAATCCAACACGAAAACTACAATTAACTTCTGAAAAAATAGTCTTACTATTAATAACAACTTCTAACCCAACAACCTCAAGCATAAATAACCCCTAAAAATAGCGTAAAAAAGAAAATAACACCAACAATAATAATTTTCGTGTATTGTGTTCTCAAAAGAGAAATAAAAGAAACAATAATAGAAAGAAAGGCATAAGATAAAAATATAATCACAGAAAAAGATTTAACAACAAGAAAACAAAAAATCAAAAAACAAACAAAATAAAAAAACAAAGAAACACAATAATTAAAAAAGAATATTTTCCGCACAGAGAGAAAGTTTGACAAATATGAAAGATAATTTATTTCAATATATGAAAGATTATAGAATAACAACATGCATATATATAAAACAACACTGGAATATATTAATAATATATAATCAGCTTTGTTTGGTATTTGAGAAAAAGCACTTTCACATAATATATATAAAAGCAGAACAGATAATACCATAATAAGCACAGATATTTTATTTTTATTAAAATAAGAACGAAGGTTCATTATATAAGGCAAAGAAAAAAAACTAATGAAAATAATTTTTTATTTCTATTAATTATGTAACATGGTGTGAAATTCAAATATAATATCAATGCTACTAATGGAATAATTAATGTAAAAATCAAATCATATAATATTCCATTCCTGAATGATGCCGCCAGAATAAAGAACACAGTAACAATAAAAAAATGCAAAAAACTTAACTCAAATAAGCAAAATCCAATTACAGCAAAAGAAACCATCAAAAAAAACATAGATGAAAGGTAATGTAAACAATTAACATTTTCAGAGAAAAAACCCATAAAAAAGAAAATAACCATCGGAAAAGCACTATAAATAAAGAAAACAACACGACAAATAAACAAGTTTTTTTTACCTACCAAAGAAACGATGACTGAATTCTCCTTTGCAGAAGGAAAAAACCTTAGGTTAATCAAATAAAATGCTAGATAAACTATTAAAGATATGGAAGAAAAATAAAATGATTTTATGTGATTCTCTGGAATAACAATATTAGAAGATAAAGTAATTAAAACCTCAATGACACCACTGAACTTTGCCGGGAGTAACAAAAGAAAAAGGAGTATAATGACATTTTTATTCCCAGACGCGAATTTTTTTATCCTACCTTTATATTCCAAGGCATCAGCGATTATTAAATTCATACTGCCTCTCTAAAACCAAAATCTAAACAATTTTCTTGGTGAATCTTTAGGAAATTTCGTCCTAGAATGCAAATACAAATAATTGCTGAATACAATACATTGATTTTTACTTAAACGCAATCGGTATTGATTTTCCTTTTGGTGTATAAAATCACTAATATCCATAAGCATCGAGTAAACATCTTGGGTACATTTAAATTTATTAAGTAATGGTGAAAATGATATTCCAACATTACTCGATATTTTTGAAAATATCCTTTTTTGAAAAGATTTATTACTAGAAAAATGGGCAAGACATTCATCATGGAATAATATATCAGATTTCCCCCCATACTTTTCAAAAATAAAATTATAAACAGCATCTGAGTCAACTAATATACTATCACCACCTTCACAAGAAGGGTTTTGACAATATAGTGCAACTATATTTGGCTGTTTTTCTTCATGCCCTTCATCTGTATGTACCGGTTGAGATATATTTGATTCAAAAAACCACTTGGGGTTATCAACTGATTTTATCGTTTCATATTCTTTAAGACCTCTATTCTTATAAGTAAGAAGTGGCCCAAATATGCTTGCGAGCCATAATGATATATCAGAAATACTTTGATCATTATGAAATTCAATTAAATATATATCCCCATCTGAAAATACTTTACCATAAATTTCCTTACTTAATCCAAGTTCGACATTATCCTTATGGATATACTTGATTTTTTCATTATCGTGTAATTCACTAAAATTATAATCGTCAGAACCAATAATCTTCTTAATATTACTAAATAAAGGATAGTCATTGTATATCATTTTATTTCCTCATAATTCTCAAATACATTTAATAAATGTAAAGACTCTTTAAAAATCTCGCTTGAACGCCCTGAAAACATATTTATATTTTCTTTAATAACACTTGACATTTTTTTACATAATCTCACAATTCTATCTGTAGAACCATGATATTTTGCAGATGAATTTAATCCAAACAATTGAGCTCTAAATGAAAGAATCTCCACACCGACTATATAGCTATGGAAAAGTAAATATATAGGAAACATGTTATTACCAAAAACAGATTTAACCCCTTCAACCTCTACATGAATTCTTTTAGAATCTTCATTCATATGTATATTAGCAATATCATCAATGAATAAAATCATGTGGGTCAATTGATGAAAAACCAATTCAACAAAATCCTGATAATCAAATTCATCTTTAAAATCCATAGAAGCAAGACCAATTGTTTTTTGTGTCGTGCCATTTGTATACGAAGATAACTTATTTATAATAACAATCTTAATAACCTTGTTTATTAATTCATATATTTTATCATATTTTGACAATGTATATAACCATTCATAAAATACATTATTTATAATCATTAAATTAATCTTTTCCGAATTATTCGTATATTTATCTTTTAATGTAAGCAGGTGGTCGTAACAATATGGTAAAGCACCTTCATATGAAGTTATAAGAGGTATGTTAGAATCAGGTATTCTATCAAAAACAGAGTATTTTATGAAAAATTCATTGTGATAATTAAAAGATATACCACGTAAACCTATAACCTTATTAATAAACTCAAGTACATTTTCGTACCCAATTATATAATACATATAAACCTCAATTAAAGTTATCTAATATAATATTCAAAACAATGCCATTTATGTATTTATCTCCAATGGAAAATCTTATACTATCATCTGTAATCTTTGAGTAACCCAATGGAAAAACACTGACCTTTATTCCATTTTTAATCATTTTACTATTAAACGACTTAATACTATCAGCTTCTCCTGAAAAGAAAATAAAATTAGCTTGACTTTTACTTACAACAATATCATTTAACTTTGACATTTTATTTATCATAACATCTCTGTATTTTTTTACATTTGATATATTTTTCGTGTCAATTTTCCTTTCATTTATAATATCAAGAACTAATTTCATTTTTATATCACTTAATGAATAAATCAAAGAAAACTTATTAATATATGAGATAAGATCTGGATTAGAAAACAGATATCCAAAGCGCAGCCCGGCAAAGCCAATTTTAGAAAAACTACGGAGAACAATGAGATTATCATATTCAGGAATAAGATTTAATATATTTGAACCTTGCGATGAATAAGCCACATATGCCTCGTCAATAACAACAGGACACTTACAGTTTTCAACAATACATTTTATTTCATCCACCCCAAATAATACACCGGTCGGATTATTTGGATTATCAATAATAATTAATGAATTTTCATATTTTTGGGACGCATGGATAAATGCTTGTACATTAAGACTAAGATCATTATTTAAAGGAATTTTATGTACATCAACTCGACATATATTCGCCAATCTTGTAAACATAAAGAATGAAGGATTGGGAATTAATAGATTAGTTTTTTTTGTAGAAAAAGATAATAAAATTGTTTGAATCAATTCCAAAAGACCATTACCAAGAAGAATATTTTTATCATAATTGACACCATTAATTTCACATAGTTTCTCTCTAATTATATTGGCTTCGAAACTAGGATAACAATTTATATCTATTTCTTTTAGATTATCAGAGTAAACTTTTGAATCCAATTTTATCTGATAAGGAAACTCCATCAAACTTAAGTTATTATCGATTGGAGTAATACTAAAATCAGGAATTTCATTATACAACCCATCTCTATAAAAATAACGTCTTTTTATACACATTGTATTTACCATATTAGTAATTTAATAAACACTTCGCTCTATATTCAGGAAGAAAACAATATTTCTACTATAAAAAATATATTATAAAATCTTTCTCGCTAAGTTATTTATCCATTGTGAATAATCATGGTTTTCATCACGTTCTACTAATGGGGGAAAAGCCTTTCTTTTAAAGTCAAAATATTCACTTCTAAGATCACCTTCAGAACAACAATTGTATGTAAAAAAAATACACCTTCTCCTATTACCAGATAGATTTTCTCTTGACATATGCAACAAAAATGAACTAAAGATCAAAAGATCTCCAGCATTAGCCTGAATAGGAATCCAGTTATATTTCTCATATGTATTTTCCAATGCCTTACCTTTGCTATGAGGAATTAACTCTTTTTCAAACGGCTTATTTGAAATACATAAACAACCATTATCTATAGTTGTATCATCAATTGGAATCATTACATTAAACATTTCTTTATCAATGAATCTAGTAAATGCAGGATAATCTTGATGAGGAGAGAATCCACCACCACCGCTTAATTTAAAATTAATTTTGTCTTTAAATAAAAAATAATCTTCACCCATAACTAAAGATAATAATTTAGAAGATTTTTTTTCAATTTTTTTTATAACAAAAGCTTCTTTTTCATCAATAAAATTCTCTATTCTATTAAGTATTTTATTATTATCAATCACACTGGACTCATAATATTTCATTATCTCCCCGGGAACATCTTCACGGTCATCAAGAAGTTGTACTGCTGAACTAAGTAGTTTTTTCTCCTTATGGCATAAAAAATCCCGTATTAAGACATACCCTTGAGTATCTAATTCTTTTTTATATTCACTGTTCATACCTTATATAACTCCTCTCTTTCTATCACTTCACATATTTTTTTATCCAAATATTCTCTATTACTGTAAATAGAATTAGGATCGGTTTCTAGTATTGATGTTCTAATCCAAAAATCAGGTCTATCAATAGAAATGATCGCTATATTTCTTTTTTTAGCGATAACGGCAACCCAAATATCTGACATATTTTTTAATTGAAAAGATTCCATCGAAAATGAACACAATGATGAATGATAAGCCAATGTACCAGTACCTGGAATATTTACAGCAATATCATTATCAAGTGGACGACTAAAGTGAATTCCTTTTTTATATTTATAATATGATAATAATGAATCTCTATCAATAATATTTCCATGCACACATATAAATTGCTGCCGTTTATACTTTTCTATTTTTAATACAAGTTTTTCAACATAGTTTGGTGGATAAATTAGATCATCATCAAGCGTAAATAAATAGCCAGACTTATTTTTTAATGGGAAGAACTTTGATGCATCACCAAAATCCCCAAAATGATAGCTCATATAAACTTTAATTTTATCTCTATTCAGAAATTGAGGTACCTTTTCGTATCCATTTAAATATATATTTAATTCATCTATTTGTGAATAGATAGAGTTAATAGCAATTTGTAAATTATATTCTCTTTCTGGTATACTCGCTAAAGATGCTATTCGCAAATTTCTATTATCAATTATTAGTTTAGTTGAAGGAACTCCCTGAGGAAGTTTATATTTATTCCAAGTCCATACACCATGATTTTGATAGATTCTTTTTATCTTCAAATAATCACTTATGTAATTAGAAAATAATATTTCATCTTGAACTATGTTGTACCCATTAGATATATAAATAGTATTCTTCTTTCCATAGATTTCAATTACTGCATAGTGGATAGCAATATGATCATAATGCCCATATTCACCATGTACAGCATGTGTAGTAATAGAGTCACATTCAGAAATGTTTAATTTTTCTAGAGAATCACATATGGCCTTAAAATATTTTTTATCCAAAAAATTAGTTTCAAAACTTTCCCAATCTCCAGGTTCTTTTAAACCCAAATTAATAATTTTAGAAAAATAAGGATGTTCAGATAATGCATCTCTCCTTTGTTTATGAAATAACGGTTTATTTTCTCTGCCAGAGAAAACTATAACTATATAGTCAAAATCTTTTGGATTGAACCATATAATTTCGTCATCAGGATGTGCAACAATTAGAAAGTTCATATTACTTTCCCGTACACTCTTTTATATATATCACGAGCTATGGATATTTCATCAATAATAGTAGTATAGTCTTCAACATTAGAATCTCTTTCAATTATAACACCACTGACATCCGTTTTTGAAAGTGCAAACTCATATAATTCCCATACTTCACTCCATATATCATTAGCATGAGTGTCTATAATCATATCAAACTTATATGCCCCACCAGCCAAATGAATTTCCACAACATGATCTAATGGTAGTTTTAGCAAAAATTCTTTCGGGTCATAATTATGATTTATTGAATTAATATATAAATTATTAACATCCAACAACATACCACAATCACTACCTTTAATTATTCTATTTATAAATTCAATTTCTGACAAATCAGACAAAGGCATTTCATAATAATAAGTAATATTTTCAATAATAAACCTATCACTAACTTGTGATTTTATTTTATTTATTTTTTCTATTATTTTGCATGCATTTTCAATTGAGAATTGTATTGGCATTAAATGCCCAACCTCAATATCTCCGTGCCGTGTCGCTGATAAATGATCACTATACCATTTGGGTTTTTTATCATTAACAACCTGCTTTAATTTATTTATATACTCACTATCCAAGCTCTCCTCGCTTCCCAATGACATATCAAGACCATGAAATATAATTGGTACCTCGTTACAGCATTTTTCTAAATAAGCGTCTTCCTTATCCCAAAAAAATTTTTCGGAGTGTACTTCAAGAACATCAATATGTTGAATATTTTTATAAATTTCTTTCGAAAAAGATGACTTATAGTTAACACCAATACCAAGCTTTTCATATTTACTCATTGAGAATATCCTTAGCACTAAGAAAGATTAAACCATTTGAATTTAGCATCTTAAGAGAAGATATGAAGGTATCCTTGTCGATATCATAACATTCATTCACTTCATTAAATATATTACTAGCTAATATTACATTCTTACACGACAAGATAATATGACAGATAACATCACCTATCATACATGAGATAATTTCTCTGGATTTGTTTTTCTTATAAAACATAATATTACTTTCTCTTTCCATTAAATTTTCTTTCAAAATACTAGGAGGTTCTCCCTTATGAAGAAGATCTAGTAATACACTAATGTTTTTAGTAAATTTTTTCACTCTCACTGTTGGATGAGAAATAACAAACACTTTTTCCAGCGGGGCTATGTCAATCTTTGGTGTATAATCTATCCAATTATCATTCGTATTTTGAAGATTAATTATAAGGCTGTTCTTTTCTTTCTCATATAATGCAATTAGTTTTAGTACATCATCTCCAGTTGAGTCGATTATGAAACTACAAAAAACTTCAGATTCGATAACAGGATTCCTTTTAACTTCATTATTAAAAGGAAGGCTATTTAAATATTTTTCGAATTCTAACTCAAACTTCTCTTCACCTAAATATTTATATACATTGGTAAGTGCTGCTTTCAAACCACCCATTCTCTTTATTTTTTGCAAAATAGACGAACTAACAAATCTTCCGCCATTTTTTTTAAAAAAATCAATTAATACTTCTCTGCTCTCCGTAGCTATATAATATTTATCCATAAATTTATTTGGATTTTCATACATTTTTATCGAGTATTTTGGATTTGATATTAACTTTGATAAATATATATTTATTTCTCTTTGATTCATCATTATATACCTTCCCCCCTAAATCCAATCAGAGGGGATTTAGTTTAATTGTTATGGACAATCAACACTATTACAAAGGACTTCAACTGATGGCTCAGATTCTTCAATAAATTCAATTTCCATTTTAACTCCTCAATTGCTAATTACAGAATTGTTTTAAAAATATTAATTTACAATTAATATTTATATATACCCTATGGATTTCAAGATGCATCGCGACGGCAAGGGAGCGAATCCCCGGGAGCATAGATAACGATGTGACCGGGGTGAGCGAGTGCAGCCAACAAAGAGGCAACTTGAAAGATGACGGGTATAATGACATTTTTGTTTCCAGAGGCGAATTTTTTTACTCTGCCTTTATATTCCAATGCATCAGCGATTATTAAACTCATACTTCTTCTCTAAAACCAAAATCTAAACAATGTCCTTGGTGAATCGGTATAGGTGCCATGATTGACATAACTCAGTCCGGTTGGGTTGACATTTTATTTTTGACGATTGCCAGATCACTCAAACCGGATTAAGTTCCTTCAAGTAAGCCATTATAAGTTGGTACCTTAAAAGACGACATATTGGAATCCAGACAATATCTGAAACAATCTTTTGAGATATACTGCGCAGACACATACGGTTTTGTGTATTTCGGCACGACACCCTCCACCGTAATCAACTGTTTCTTCTCGTCAGGTGAAAAAGGAAAAAGCCAGCCAAAAAAAGTATCACCAAATGCCCAGTAAATAAAATAGAGAAATAATAAGGACAGCGTTATCTTCAATATTTTCATACGGACAGTTCCTTTTAATAACAGTATTCTCATGTTGGCATTTAGATAAACTGGTGATACGACCTTAGTAGAACGTTACTTTATGTAATGGGTATCTATCATTCGGGTATTGATTTCGATGTGCCCGTCAGGATATTCAACCCATTCACTTTTCCTAGTTACTATGACCTTTGGCATTTTGGTTTCATCCAGTTTAGGTTTAAAAATAATTTTCCATTTGGCTCCTGGTGTTAACTTCAACCTAAAAGGATACAATTTAACTTTACCTTGTAAGGATACGCTTTTCGGAAATCCTTCAACCATTTCTAAAATAGGGTAAATAACTGGGTTAAAATCAATCGTATTCGATGCAGAAATTTCGCTAATATTTGTCCGGGCAGCATCATTGATAAATGCCGTTAAGCCGGTTCCCGCATACGGCACAGCATCTTTCACCAGATGTCGGACATCGGTATACCCCACTGCTACAGAAGCTTGATTGATTTTCCATTTACACCATCCTCCTCCACTAAAAGGCAATTTCGCCTGAAAGTAACCAGTTTGTGGATCAGCTTTTACATCCAAATCCAATCCATAATAGGTCGGCACTTGATAAGGCGACATACCTGCATCAAACTGATATCTAAGACATTCTTTTGAGATATATTGCGCAGATACATACGGTTTTGTGTATTTCGGCACAACACCTTCCACCGTAATCAACTGTTTCTTCTCGTCAGGTGAAAAAGGAAAAAGCCAGTCAAAAAAGGTGTCACCAAACGCCCAGTAAATAGAATAGAGAAATAATAAGGACAGCGTGATTTTCAATATTTTCATACGGACAGTTCCTGTTTATCACAGTAATGCTGTAAGGCCAGTTCCCCTTGTTCTTCCTGCTGGCTGACAGTCAGTGATTTTATTAACTGCTTATCCATATCCAGAAAATAGAGATTTCGGTAATAAACATTGTCAGGGATAAGCATCTTATAACTATCCATTTTCGCCTTAAATTGACGCTGACTGTCCTGATAGACCGTAATCTTATCCGGTTCACATAACTCTCTGAGGCGCTTGTCAATATAACCCGCATATTTATACGAGCTATGGTTAGAAAAGCCGAATCCGCCTTTCAAATCAGCACTTCTGTTTTCAACAAACAGTTTGTCTTTTTCTTGTTGACTGAGCTGATTAAACAACGCATTTTGCCGCTCACCGGCCAGAGAAAAATCCTTTTCTGTTTCCTGGTTTAACTCAGGAATTAAATAGAGTTTTGTGGTGTTATTCAATATTTCTTCAGCAATACCCGTTATAAGGGAAACATTTCTGGCGGAAATAAGCCATTCCGGGCAACTATTGGCTTGAAAAAAATGAACCACTTTACCATGATGCAGATAAATTTCTTTACTGGCTGTCGCCTGTTTAATTGCCTGAATAATCGGTGACGGTGACAGCAACTTCATCACTGCCCAGTCATACCCCTCCGGCGCCCAATAATTGAAAAAAACATTATCCATATCCTGCTCAAATGGCACAGAAGGGATTACATCATCTTCATTAACATGACGATAGTGGATAATAGAAGACAATTCCTCTACCGCACTGCGAGTTAATGTTCGCGGCATCCCGTAACTGTAGAGACAAGGATTATGTTCTTTCAGTTGTGCGCTGTGCAATAATGCCAGCGCGCCTCCCAGACTATGACCACAAATAAATAATCGCTTATTTGTAACCAAACTGGTGATATCTCGGAATACTATTTCAGTTTCCGTTTTAATTTTATCACTGGGAACGATTAACTTCCCTCCCAGATTAAATGCCTCCCAAAACCCTTTATGCACTTTACCATGATGAATAAACTCGCTGCACAACGCTTTGTCATCATCGCAACTTAAAGCCAATGGCTGGAAAGTGGCATCAGTCAGGTAATTATCCAGGCTAGCCGTTCCCCGCCAACTAACAATCACATCTTTCTCACTGGCAACATAAAACAGTTTGGTATCTCCCTGCTTGTTGTTCCCTGCACGTGAATCAATAAACTCCACCCGGGCATAACGTTTACTAAACGGTACATCGTAAACGACAGGTGTTGCCGACAATGCTTCCACTTTATAGGGCAATTTTGAAATATCCACCATTTGCCGGTTAAAAAAATGTTTCACAGAGCCTTCAATATCAACATCCCCATCGGCATAAGCCAGCACACTCATCAAACACTGGTTATAGGCATTCACAATGGAATATCCCTTCTGGTGATGTAGTTGCAAAACCCAGGCCCGGAAAGGACACACCTCCAGAACATAACGACGATTTAACGGATGAACCCGATAGCCTTTTGGTTCCGGGTCCGGGAAATGATAAGGCGGTGGAATATCTTTAGAATCTTTCCAATCTTTAATCACCGGCAACCTATCACTAATCTGCCCGATAGTCACATAGCGATATTGATGGCCTTCCGCTTCTGCTTGTGGTTTTACCACCGAAGCCTCTTCTCCCCGTTTTTCCCGCAACGGACGCTGTTCCATCTCATCGGCCAGCGGCTGAGCATCAATATATAGCGTCACCGGATGAGGCAACAGATCCTCTTCTCTGAGCACACCGAAACCGTCGGTTGTCCCCTGGCGAACATAACCTGGGGTTCCGTAACTGATCAGGCGATAAGGCATGTTGACCAGCGGCTTTCCCTGTTCATCCACCAACTGAAATTCCACCCAGTTTTTCAGAAACCGTTTACAATCAAAGCATAAGCGTGGATCTGATATAGCCATTAGTTTTACTTCCTTCTTTTAACGTTATTTCCCCGCCCGGCTATCAATCACCTTCATCAGCATCAATATCCTGTCGGGAATAGCCGTGATTGATTGCGTCACCAAAGAAACAAGATAGTAAAAATCCTATTACCACAGATAAGAAACACCGCTTATGCCGTGAGTAATAGAGAGTTGAACGACAGGAAGACAAAATGTATTCCCATCGATTAATCCCTTTGAATAAGGGAACAGGAGTTGAGATTTCCCTCATATTATCCAATATGAGGGAACTTAAGTTATGATTATTAAATCATCATCAAATAGCAAGAAAAAATTTCTACTTTTTTCATTTACTTCATTTACTTCATTTACTTCATTTACAAAAAGTAAATTTTGTAAGAAAGTGTTACAAATTCAATAATGATTAAGTTATTGTAAATATAATGGCAGATGCAATGACATCATCTATTTGAAGGGTTGGCCTTATCTGTGTTACATCACAGCCCGTTAGGTTTCTTATACCTAATGGGTGACGGAACCATGATAGAAGCGGTATGCTCTCATTATCATCTCCTGACTTCGCTATATCGAATGTAGAACTTATAACATTCTCTGTTTTTAAGGTATTGTGTCTATCGCGGTTTAATAAATTTATTTTATCTTTAATGATGAGATACAAATGATTCGCTATTTAAGCATCATCGATATATCAAATCTGCCAATCATTTGTTTTCCCAATGGTTGGCCGATCACGCCCGCCATCTGAAACTTTAATTACCATCAATACAATCTCAAAAATTACCAAAGCGTTTGCATTAATAACATCACGACCAATTACTTTCCTCGCCTGTTTAGTGATAAAGTCGTTTGGCTGTTACCGTAACTTAAATTATTTCGAAGGTTAACACCGTATGAAGGAGGTAAAATATGAGCAATGACAATTCTGCAATTAACCAAAAAACACCCTCGATCAGGGTCTTGGATAACAGGAAGTTAAATATACGTACTTTAGAATATCTACGTATTCAAGCTGATGAAAACAGTGATGAATTGATGGGCTGAATCTATACCGAATGGTGAGAAATAATCCAGTAAGTTTGCAGGATGAAAATGGATTAGCACCAGAAAGAGGAAAATATACTAAAGAGGTGAATTTCCTTGATGAATTAAAATTCAAATTGGCAGCCAAAAGTTCACATGTTGTCAAATGGAACGAGAAAAAAAACAGTTATACAAAAAATAAATCATTGAAAGTGGTCCGTGTCGGTGATTCCGATCCGTCGGGTTATTTGCTAAGCCATGAAGAGTTACTAAAAGGTATAGAAAAAAGCCAAATTATATATAGCCGGCTCGAAGAAAACAGATCCCTTTCAGAGAAATCAAAAACAAATCTTCGTTTGGGATCTGAAATATCCGGTTATATGGCAAGAACCATAAAAGATACAATATCAGAATATGCAGAAGAGCATAGATATATACCCGTCATCTTTCAAGTTGCATCGCGGCGGCAAGGGAGCGAATCCCCGGGAGCATAGATAACTATGTGACCGGGGTGAGGGAGTGCAGCCAACAAAGAAGCAACTTGAAAGATAACGGGTATAGAACTTTAAATAGAAACTAACTGTACTAGCTCAGACTAGAGCTAGTACAACTCAGGTGACTGCTTCCCGCCGTAAAGAGGGTTTACGGCGGTTTTTGCTAACAACTCTGCATACTCGGATTCACTTGCGCCCGAATTTTGATGATTTTTGTTCTATCTGACTATGGTTTGTTTAGTCTCACAATTATGGCGTCATTTTGGCACACATGTTGAATTTTGTTAAAAAAAATCTTAAACTAGCCAATGAAGCAAACTTAGCATTTCACTAAACCAATATGTTCCGCTAGCTCCAAATAAATAATGCAAACGAGTAGTGGATATCTATAGTGAACTCAAGAACTAATAACCGCAATGCGGTAGGAGTAAGGCTTATGGCCACATTAGCAAATGAAAGAATCACCACAAGGGTGAGTTCAGAGACCAAAGAGCTACTTGAAAGGGCGTTATCACTATCAGGGTATGCAAGTTTGAATAGCTTTATTGCCAATGCTGCTGTAGCAGAGGCAAAAAGACTCATTGAACAAAATATGCGTATTCAATTGTGTCAAGAAGATGCATTGGCATTTGTTCATGCATTGGAAAAACCAATCAAGGTAAACGAACGTTTCCTTCGTGCTGCTCGTAGACATAAAGAAACAATAAAAAATGAAGATAGAACGTCTAGATAAAAACAAACACGATAGAAATAATTTTAACTGTGGTGAACCCGCACTAAACAACTACTTGAAGGCAGTATCGGGACAACATGATAAAAAGGACTTATCAAGAACATTCGTCCTTACAAGTAGTCAAAATGGATCTCAAATAAAGGGATACTATTCCCTAGCACTATGCACGGTAGAGCTAGACGAACTACCAGAGAAAATATCGAAAAAGTACCCTTCTACACTACATTGCGCACTTATTGGTCGCCTAGCTATAAGTAAGTCATTTCAACGCCAAGGGTTTGGTGAAATATTGCTTATAGATGCAATTCGAAAAGCTATAGAGTCGTCAAAATCTATTCCTACCCCGATGATTATCGTCGATGCGAAGAACGACATAGCCAAAAAACTGTATATGAACGTAGGGTTTGAGGAGTTTCCTCAGACAAAGAGCAAACTGTTCATGTCTATGGCTGTTGCAATGGAAATGATAAAAAGAGTAGATGCGATGTAACATCTCATTTACTGAATGCGGCTAACGTTCCCTCTGAATGAAAACTCAGAGGGAACGCTTTCACCCATTACAACACGTCAATCGCATTCAATTCTTTGAAAGCCTGTTCCAAGCGGGTAGTCATAGAAACCTGACCGGCACGCAGCCATACCCGTGGATCGTAGAATTTTTTATTAGGTTTATCCGCGCCTTCTGGATTGCCTAACTGGCCTTGCAGATAGCCTTCGTTCTTTTTGTAATAGTTGAGAATACCTTCCCAAGTCGCCCATTGGGTGTCAGTATCGATATTCATTTTCACAACGCCGTAACTGACCGCTTCTTTGATCTCTTCCTCGGTAGAACCGGAACCGCCGTGGAAAACAAAATCCAGGCTGTTATGTGGCAGATTGAATTTCTCAGAAACATAGTCTTGAGAGTTACGCAAAATTTTTGGCGTCAGTTTAACGTTACCCGGCTTATAAACACCGTGAACGTTACCGAAAGAAGCCGCAATAGTGAAACGTGGGCTGATAGCGTTCAGTTTCTCATAAGCATAAGCAACATCTTCCGGTTGAGTGTACAGAGCAGAGCTATCCATATGGCTGTTATCAACGCCATCTTCTTCCCCACCCGTACAACCCAACTCGATTTCCAGCGTCATATCGATTTTTGCCATACGAGCCAGATATTGGCCGCAAATCTCAATATTCTCTTCCAGAGATTCTTCTGACAGATCGATCATGTGAGAAGAGAATAAGGGCTTACCCGTCGCTGCGTAATGCTTTTCACCTGCATCTAACAGGCCATCAATCCACGGCAGCAATTTACGCGCACAGTGGTCAGTATGCAGGATCACAGGAACACCATAATATTCAGCCATCTGATGAACATGGTGAGCACCAGAAATTGAACCCAGAATAGCCGTTTGTTGACCTTCAGCTTTCAAACCTTTACCGGCCATAAAAGCAGCACCGCCGTTAGAGAACTGAATGATAACGGGAGAACGAACTTTGGCAGCAGCTTCCAACACGGCATTGATTGAATCAGTACCTACACAGTTGACCGCCGGTAAAGCAAAGTTGTTTTCTTTGGCTATAGCGAACACTTTTTGAACATCATCACCAGTGATGACACCCGGTTTTACGAAATCAAAAATTTTAGACATGTTACGTGGGTCCTGTTTAGAGCGGGCAGCCAGCCAATCGGCCACTACCCGTCATGACTTAATTACTGTTTTGCACGTTCTTCCAACATCACAACCGCAGGCAGTTTTTTCCCTTCCACGAACTCAAGGAAAGCACCACCACCCGTAGAGATATAAGAAATTTTGTCAGCAATACCGAACAAGTCGATCGCTGCCAGCGTATCGCCGCCACCGGCGATAGAGAAAGCATCACTATCCGCAATGGCACGCGCGACAATTTCAGTTCCTTGACGGAAATTAGGGAATTCAAATACACCAACCGGGCCATTCCATAGAATCGTTTTGGCGTTTTTCAGAATATCCGCCAGCCGTTGAGCAGATTCATCACCCAGATCGAGGATCTGCTCATCATCTTTAATATCGCGGGTAGATTTCAAGGTTGCTTCGGCTGTTTCAGAGAATTCTGTTGCCACACGAACATCGGTTGGCACCGGAATATCACAGCTTATCAGCAATTTCTTCGCTTCCGGGAGCAAGTCGTCTTCATAGAGAGAACGACCGACATTGTGGCCTTCCGCGGCAACAAAGGTATTTGCGATACCACCACCGACAATCAGTTGGTCAGCAATTTTAGACAGCGTATCCAGAACGGTCAGCTTGGTTGAAACCTTAGAACCCCCAACGATAGCCACCATTGGACGGGCTGGATTATCTAACGCTTTACCTAATGCCTCCAACTCTGCGGACAGCAAAGGACCGGCACAGGCCACAGGAGCAAATTTAGCCACTCCGTGAGTCGAAGCCTGTGCACGATGAGCAGTACCAAATGCATCCATGACATAAATATCACACAGGGAAGCGTATTTTTTAGCCAAGGTTTCGTCGTCTTTCTTCTCACCTTTATTAAAGCGAACATTCTCCAGCACAACCAGTTCACCATCCGCGACATCCACGCCTTCCAGATACTCTTTTTCCAGTCGAACGGGGGAAGATAATTTCTCTTCTAGATAGTCTACTACTGGTTTCAGCGAGAATTCTTCATGGTATTCGCCTTCAGTAGGGCGGCCAAGGTGAGAAGTGATCATGACTTTGGCACCCTGTTTTAATGCTGCCTCAATGGTCGGTAAGGAAGCACGGATACGCGCATCAGAGGTGACTTTGCCATCTTTTACCGGAACGTTCAGGTCAGCGCGGATCAAAACACGCTTACCCGCCAGATCTAAATCGGTCATCTTAATTACAGACATGGTGAATCCTCTCATTGATTCTCTAAATTATTTAATCTTGCGCCGTGTGCGGATCTATTATGGACCGTCGATCAACAACAGATCATTTGAAACCCATAGCAGCCATTGCTAACGTTGTATCCAACATTCGGTTAGCAAATCCCCACTCATTATCACACCAGACTAATGTCTTAATCAGATGTTGCCCACTGACTCGCGTTTGTGTGCCATCAACAATCGCGCTGTGGGGATCGTGGTTAAAATCCGTTGAGACTAACGGCAATTCGGTATAATCAACTATACCACGAAATGAAGTAGCTGCTGATTTTTGCATTAATTCGTTGATTTTCTTAACAGTTACTGAAGATTTTACCGTAACACTCAAATCGATAGCTGTAACGTTAATCGTTGGTACACGCACGGAGATAGCTTCAAAACGGTCACAGAACTTTGGAAAAATCCGGGTTATCCCTGCGGCCAGCTTAGTATCCACCGGAATGATAGACTGACTAGCAGCCCGAGTACGCCGTAAATCTTTGTGATAAGCATCAATCACCGGTTGATCATTCATTGAGGCATGAATGGTTGTCACTGTACCCGATTCAATCTCAAATTCATCATCCAATAATTTAATGATGGGAATAATGCAATTAGTGGTACAGGAAGCATTGGACACAATGCAATCCTCTGCTGTCAGTAAGTGCTGATTCACACCATAAACTACAGTCGCATCTAAATCATTACCCCCCGGATGAGCAAACAGCACTTTTTTGGCGCCACTGGCAAGATGTGCCTCGCCATCAGCTCTGCTGCCATAAATCCCACTGCAATCAAGAACAATATCAATCCCCAGTTCTTGCCAAGGCAACATCGATATATCAGGTTGATGAAACAAGCGAATATTATCATCACCAACCTGCAACACATCATTATTCAGACGCACATCCCAAGCAAAACGGCCGTGACTAGAATCATATTTCAGCAAGTGAGCAATTCCTTCGGCATCTGCCAGCTCATTAACAGCAATAACCGCAATTTCAGCTTGGCGCCCAGACTCATAAAGAGCACGTAAAATACTACGCCCTATTCTGCCGAAACCGTTTATTGCTACCTTAATTGTCATGTTACTCCCTGAATATAGTTATTACCACGCAACCGCTTAGAATAACCGACTCAATCACTCATGTACTGATTGTTTATCACAAAATTATTAAAACCAAGCACAAAAAACCGCTTCATATAACAAAATGAAACGATTCAGCTATAAATAATGAGGTTACGGGAAAAGGAAATTGATAGCAATAATAATCGAATAGTAATAGCAAAAAGTGATCAGACTACGAAGTGAAAATATCGAACTTTAAGCAAACAGAAAGAAACAATCCCACAGTTATTTACTCACAATTGCGACATTGATCATCAATATCACTTGTTGAAATATTGACATCTAATCTCAATAAGTGGAAACTGGTTGTCGTTTTTTGATGTATTTAAGGAATAAGGAAGTAAATCGTGTCAACCGAGAAAACTACAGCGTTTGAGGTATTCACTGAGATCACATTGGCGGTATTTCGGCTCAACGCCTTACTGCTCTCTAAAGGAGATCAGCTCGTTGCCCCATTGGGAATCACGAGTGCAAGATGGCAAGTACTTGGTGCGATTGCGCACGCACCACATCCACTTACCGCGCCTCAGATTGCCGCCGCAATGGGTATCACACGCCAAGGAGTGCAAAAGCAATTGAATCTCGGGCTGAGTTCAGGGATGGTGAAAACCATCACTAACCCTCGGCATGAACGCTCACCACACTATCAATTGACCGAGCTTGGTTGGCGTACTTTTGATGCGGCGATATCGCTGGAAGCTGAATGGGTCGGATCACTGGTGCAATCCTCTGATCCTAACGAGCTAAAAGTGACATTAAACACATTGATAAACCTAGAGACGAAGCTGGAAGAGTCACCAGTGCCAAATAGCGCTACATAAAATAGCACTACATAACATGACATAGCGCTACGGATTCGTTCGTTAATAACGACAAAGAACTACCAAACAGTTAAACGAAATACAACGTGGAAACAGCATCTCTACGTTGACATATTGTTGCCGTCAAAAGCCGCGTAAATCACGCGACTCGCCTCGGCAGGATAGCAATACAACATATACCCTATGGATTTCAAGATGCATCGCGACGGCAAAGGAGTGAATCCCCGGGAGCATAGATAACTATGTGACCGGGGTGAGCGAGTGCAGCCAACAAAGAGGCAACTTGAAAGATGACGGGTATAAACATAAACACATAATTTTCAGGAGATAAAAATGGTCAAGCTAGAAGAAATGGACACCCACGTAACCCTGCGGGAACAGTTATTTTCGAACACCGATGGCTCCATCGTGCTGGTGAACATATTTCATGTTGATCCCTCAATGGCTGACACCCTAATAGAAACCTGGAAGGAAGATGCAGAATATTTCCGGTCTAAGGTAGGACTGATTTCCGCACAATTACATCGCGGAATCGCTGGCAGTGGCACATTCATGAACTACGCCATTTGGGAGAATCTGGAGCGTTTCCGCGCCGCGTTCACGGACCCTGAATTCAAGGAGAAACTCGCCAAATATCCTGATGGGATTGTCGGTTCGCCTCACGTATTCCAAAAAGTAGCCGTCCCTGGAATTTGCGTGGCATAAGCCGAGGAAAACCGTCACAAATCCATCTTCAATAACGGCATCGTACAGAAAAAGAGCGCACCCGCTCAACATTTACCTCAGGTGCGCTCATTCATGAATTTACTCATTATTTCAGCAGAGCTTTAGCCTTAGCGACTACATTCTCTACAGTGAAACCAAACGTTTTAAACAGCTGATCAGCAGGTGCTGATTCACCAAATGTATTCATACCAACGATAGCGCCATTCATACCGACATATTTAAACCAGTAATCAGCGATACCCGCTTCGATTGCAACACGTGCAGAAACCGCAGCAGGCAAAACCGCTTCTCGGTATGCAGCATCTTGCTTATCAAAAGCATCAGTAGACGGCATGGAGACTACGCGCACCTGACGACCTTCCTCAATCAATTGATTGTAAGCCTCCACCGCCAATTCAATTTCTGAACCCGTTGCGATCAAAATCAGTTCTGGCTGTCCCTGACAATCTTTCAAGATGTAAGCCCCTTTCTCGATATTAGCCAACTGTTCAGCAGTACGTTCTTGCTGTGCCAGATTCTGACGAGAGAAAATAAGTGCTGATGGGCCTGCTTTACGATCGATAGCATATTTCCACGCCACCGCAGATTCAACCTGGTCACATGGGCGCCATGTGCTCAAATTTGGTGTCACACGCAAACTGGCAAGCTGTTCTACTGGCTGGTGAGTCGGACCATCTTCACCCAAACCAATTGAATCATGGGTATAAACAAAGATGCTGCGAATTTTCATCAATGCCGCCATACGCACTGCGTTACGGGCATATTCAACGAACATCAAGAAGGTTGCACCATAAGGCACAAAACCACCATGCAGAGCGATACCGTTCATAATGGCTGACATGCCAAATTCACGAACGCCATAATGGATGTAGTTACCTGCCAGATCTTCGTTCAACGGCTTAGAACCTGACCACATCGTGAGGTTACTTGGCGCCAAATCAGCAGATCCCCCCATAAATTCAGGCAACACCTTACCAAAAGCTTCCAAGGCATTCTGAGATGCTTTACGGCTGGCAATATTGGCCGGATTTTTTTGCAACTGTTCGATAAATGCTTTTGATTCAGCTTCCCAGTTTGCCGGTAATTCGCCACCGGTACGACGTTTGAATTCAGCAGCTAATTCAGGATACGCTTTTTCATAGGCAGAGAATTTTTCATTCCAAGCGGCTTGTTTCGCATTGCCAGCTTCTTTTGCATCCCACTCAGAATAGATTTCCGCTGGAACTTCAAATGCCGGATAATTCCAACCTAGCGCTTCACGAGTCGCAGCAATTTCCGCATCACCCAATGGCGCGCCATGAGAATCATGGGTCCCCGCTTTGGTTGGCGCACCAAAACCGATAATCGTTCTGCACATTAGCAGAGAAGGTTTATCAGTAACTTTACGTGCTTCTTCGATAGCAGCTTTAACTGAATCTGCATTATGACCATCAACACCGCGAATCACATGCCAACCATAAGCCTCAAAACGGCTTGCCGTATCATCTGTAAACCAGCCTTCAACATGACCATCAATGGAAATGCCGTTGTCATCATAGAAAGCAACCAACTTGCCTAGCTTTAACGTTCCTGCCAGAGAGCAAACCTCATGAGAAATGCCCTCCATCATGCAGCCATCACCCATAAAGACATAAGTATTATGGTCAACGATCTCATGACCAGGACGGTTAAATTGCGCGGCCAGAGTGCGTTCAGCAATCGCAAAACCTACTGCGTTGGCAATCCCCTGCCCTAAAGGACCTGTCGTAGTTTCTACGCCTGAAGTATAGCCATACTCAGGATGGCCTGGGGTTTTAGAGTGTAACTGACGGAAATTTTTCAGATCATCAACTGAAACATCATAACCGGTGAGATGCAACAGGCTATAAATCAGCATAGAACCATGACCGTTAGACAATACAAAACGATCACGATCGACCCAATGTGGATCAGTTGGGTTATGATTCAAATAATCACGCCATAAAACTTCAGCGATATCAGCCATTCCCATAGGCGCACCAGGGTGCCCTGATTTTGCTTTCTGCACAGCATCCATGCTCAGGAAGCGAATAGCATTAGCAAGGGTTTTACGAGTGGTCATTTTCTACTCCAAGTGGGATAAAAACGTTTAGGGGAATAATTTTCTCAGCACAGCGCACAAACCGCAATCTTTAAAGCCAAATATCAGGAAACTATCTTAATTTCATCTGAACGACAATTCTTTGATTTACCTTACTGTTCTACAATGAATTTCAGCATCATCAAAGTAATAAACAAACTCACTGTGCATATAAAGGGGTAAATTAATTAAACACAGCTATTAGTTGCAAATCAAGAGATAAAATAACCAATTAATAGAGACGACACATTCTTGATTTATGGCAATTTTCAGCGACTAAATTGATTGTTTATATTGTTCACAATTATAGGGCAATGTTCTCTTAATAATTTAATTTATCAAGAATGAATACGTAAAAAAAACACCAATCAAAAATCAATATTATTTTAATATCAACAAACAAATAAACAAATAAACAAATAAACAAATAAACAAATAAACAATTCAAAATAAAATAATACTTATGGTTATATTTTCTTATATAATAACATTTTTACCAAAAATAATAAGCAATTTAATTAACAGATATAGATAAAATAAAAAAATATTATTTTTTTGCGAATTAATTATTGCAATCCATTATACAATCAGGTTATTTTAAATAGAACACATAAAATAGACATACAGATGATTACTTAATTAACAACTAGGGCACTTTCATGTCAAATATCAAAAACAGACCAAATAATATCACTCCGCAATTAATTTACATGTGGGAAAAAAGTAATGAGCCGTGGGGCGCTAAAGATCGCCAATCAAAATTTATATACGCAAATCCTGCTTTTTACCAACTGCTCAATTTGCCTGAAGATTTCGATATTACAGGGCTTGCAACGGACGAATTACCTTCACCTATTGCAGAATATACAGAAGAACATTGTCGTCAGGATCAAAAAGTGATGCAAACCATGAAAACAGTCACTTCACTTGAGACTCACCTTTTTGGGGAAAATAAAGTCAAGCAAACCTATCTCTGTCATAAATACCCACTTTGTGATGAAAATGGGAACTGCATCGGCATCACGTTTCACATGTCCAAAGTCCAAAACTTTTCTACTGCTTACTATCATGAAAAATCATCTCCAGCGGCTTTGGAATTTACACCGCCTAACGACATACTAACCCAAACTGAATGGGAAGTTCTTTTTCTGGCCCTTCGCTCACCGGATGAAGAGAGTATCAGCGAAGAATTAATGATAAGCACAGAAGATACCATTAATCATATTCAGTCAATTTATCAAAAATTTAATCTACCGCTGCATATAAAATTAGAAGATTTCTGCAAAGAAAATAAGTTTGACCTATATATTCCAGAAAGATTCGTCACTATTGGCAGCCAAGAGTTGTAAGTTTCTATTAATTCAAATCTAAAACCCAGATATTTTTCTAATAATGATAGGAATTATGTTGTGATCTATAACAAATTAACCGTATCGCCTCAAATTATTAATCTAATGGAAACCAGTCATGAACCCTGGGGTATAAAAGATCAAAACTCCCGTTTTGTTTATGAAAACAAGGCAATGGCTATGTTGCGCGATCTTCCCCGTGGTTTTAATGTAGAAGGACGTCTAGACAATGATCTACCTTGGGAAGGAGCCGCTTTTGCAGAACAATTTCAGATCCATGACAGAGCAGTAATGCAAGCAGAACAAAGAATCTGTTCATTAGAAACCCATTTATATGGTAAAGAAAAACTACTTTCTTCCTATTTCTTTGAAAAATTTCCCTTTTATAATGGGGATAATCAATGTGTCGGCGTTATTTTTCATGCCTGGAAAGCCGAAGCCTTTTCTCTGACACGCTTTTTTCATGGTAAACTGCCAGCTTCTATCATGTTCCAGCCACCTTCTGAGCTATTTACTCAACGGGAATGGGATGTCATTTTTCTATTTCTACAGAGATATACCAGTAAACAAATCGGTCGAATACTGAATATCTCTTACCGCACGGTAGAAACGCATATGTTACGGATATACAAGAAAATTAGTATTAACTCTGGTCAACAGTTGGATGAATACTGCCGCCTTAATGATTTTGATCTCTATGTTCCTGAGAGATTTTTAAAACCGGGAAGTAAAATGTTTATATAATGTGGTAAATAAAACAGATGAAAACAGCAAATAACATATCAGCACAAATAATAAACACCATAAAAAATAGCCATGACCCTTGGGGAATTAAAGATAAAAGCACTTGCTTTATTTATGAAAATAAAGCAATGGCTATGCTACAAGATATCCCACTTAATTTAAACGTCGAAGGGCGTTTTGATTGTGAATTACCTTGGGCAGGAGCAATCTTTGAAGAGCAATTTCAACGACATGACAGAACTGTCATGCGTTTGGAAAAAAGTATATGCTCATTAGAGACACATAGGTTTGGCAAAGAAAAACATCTTTCTTCCTATTTTTTCGAGAAATTCCCATTTTATAATGAAGATAATGAATGTATTGGCATTATTTTTCATGGACGGAAAGCAGAAGCGCTTGCTTTAAAAGAATTTTTCAATGGGAAACTACCGCCTTCCATTATGTTTTGTTCTCCCTCGGAACAATTTTCCCAACAAGAATGGGAAATTATTTTTCTATTTCTGGCAAAACACAGCAAAAGGGAAATCAGTGAGAGACTCAATATTCCTTATCAATCGGTAAAAGACCAGATAGAAAAAACATATCAAAAACTAAAAATTAACTCTGATTCTCAATTTGAGGAGTACTGCCGTATGAATAATTTTAACCTTTATATACCAGAGAGATTTTTATTCCCTTATTCATAAAAATCATCTTTATATTCAAGTTATGATAAGACGATAACATTATAAAATCCAACTATAAATATATAAGAAATTTGATTATTACCACGACTCAACCAGATGATATATGGAATAGAATTTCGGGTCGTGGCTTATAAAAAAATAAGCAATTTCACTGCATTTATTATGTGAATACAAAATCATTAATAAATTGTATGAAAAACAGAGTGAAAATATTCGTCGGAAATTATTAGTTATTTAAGTTATTAAACTAATAATATTTTTCAAATAAAATAATAATACTCTTTACATCCAGAAAAAACACCTTCAATATATAGGTCATATTTTGCTATAAAACAATCGATACCATTATTCAGTATTATCTCCGATAGCCAATTCAATTAATCTTCATTGATAATCTGCACCTAATTACTACCAAACAGCAAGACATTGATAATTTATCTATTATCAATGTTTTTCTCACAATTAAAATCTGGAGATTATTTATGGATATTCAAGACTGGCATCCGGCAGATATTATTGCAGCACTGAGAAAACAAGGAACAAATCTTTCAGCCGTTTCCCGAAAAGCCGGATTAGCATCATCAACATTGAGTAATGCATTACATCGCCCGTGGCCGAAGGGAGAAGCATTAATTGCCACTGAATTGGGTTTACATCCATCGGATATTTGGCCATCACGCTATAAACCTGGCAAAGAAAATAAATTCCTAATAAGGATTGCAGAAACAAGCGCTATAGAAAGCTGGTAGCGTCTCTATGTCTTATTTCAATGCAATTTCATCATTGTCTATTATCGAGAGATTACTGAATGATATATACCCAATGGATTTCAAGATGCATCGCGACGGCAAGGGAGCGAATCCCCGGGAGCATAGATAACGATGTGACCGGGGTGAGTGAGTGCAGCCAACAAAGAGGCAACTTGAAGGATGACGGGTATAAGTACAAATGAAAAAGCCCCGGGCAACTACCCAGGGCTTCGGAATCTTTGGCGGTGCGGACGGGACTCGAACCCGCGACCCCCGGCGTGACAGGCCGGTATTCTAACCGACTGAACTACCGCACCGCGCAGTGTTCTGGTTGAGAACGAGGTGAATATTACGAATCCAAGATCATTCCGTCAATATTTTTTATAACAAAGTGACGCGCCTGATCAACTTTTCACCCAAAAAGGTAATTTATCTGCAATTTTATATTAGCTTTGTCCAGAATTCATACGCCATAAACAGCTCCCGCCTTTCTTCTCCACTAAATCCAACCTGGATTCATGTGCCGCAAGCTCTTCATCCGTTGCATAAATAACTTTTAATGCCGTTTGAGACCGGGTAATACGCTGTATTTCAGAAACATTCGCACCACCAGCAACCTCCCCTTCCATTGAAAAGGCAAGAGAAGTCTGCCCGCCTGTCATTATCAAATAGACATCAGACAATATCTCAGCATCGAGTAACGCCCCATGTAAGGTTCGTTTAGAATTGTCTATATCATAACGATCACATAACGCATTAAGGTTATTTCTTTTCCCCGGAAATAACCCTCTTGCAAGTTGTAAGCTATCAGTAATCTTGCAAAAATCCGCAGTTGGCGGAATATCACGATTCAGCTTGCCAAACTCATAATCGATAAAGCCGATATCGAAGGGAGCATTATGGATAATCAATTCAGCACCGCGAATAAATTCAATAAACTCATCTACAATGTCAGCAAACAGCGGCTTATCCTGCAAAAATTCATCACTGATCCCATGCACTTCAAATGCTTCAGGATCGACCAATCTATCCGGCCGAATGTAGACATGAAAATGGCGACCCGTTAAACGACGGTTAACAAGCTCCACGGCCCCAATTTCAATAATTTCGTGTCCTTCATAGTGAACACCTAATTTATTCATACCAGTCGTTTCGGTATCAAGGACAACTTGTCGTGTAATTACAGTGCTCATAATGCCTTTTTGTGTCAGACTTAGGGTTTTGAATTGAATAAGAAGAGTCTACCAGATATGAGCAAACAGGTAGAAATTTTCACCGATGGATCTTGTCTCGGCAATCCGGGGCCAGGGGGCTACGGTGTATTATTACGTTATCAACAACACGAAAAAACCCTTAGCGAAGGTTTTTATCATACAACAAACAACAGAATGGAGCTCATGGCAGCAATTATTGGCCTGGAAACGCTGACTCGCCCTTGCAAAATTGTCTTAACCACCGACAGCCAATATGTGCGTCAAGGCATTACACAATGGATCCATAACTGGAAAAAACGCGGCTGGCGTAAAGCAGATAAATCTCCTGTCAGCAATGTCGATTTATGGCAGCGTCTCGATCAAGCCATTAGCCACCATGACATTGATTGGCAATGGGTCAAAGGCCACGCCGGACATGATGAAAATGAGCGTTGTGATGAACTGGCCCGTGCCGCAGCAAACTCACCAACAGAAACTGACACGGGATATCTCGAAAATAGAGATTAATTACGCTTTCGGTAACATTTTGTTACGCCAACGGCATTGCCCAATTTAGGTTTTAATCGCGTCACTTTTCTCTGACTTAGTGTTAATGGCAGTGTGCGCTTGCGGGCAATAATCAGACTGACACAGCCTAATACAGACAAGTGCCGATTAGAAAAACCTGTTTCATTTCGCCAGGGCAATACTTGAAAGCTGTCACGATACACCACTTCATAATTAAGCAAGCTCAACCAATCAAGTTGGCGCATCATGGAAAACATCCGGCTGCAATAGGGTTGATGACGCCATAATCCCGGAACTAATTTCCCCAAACCAAGCAGACTCAATGAATTAAAACCACTGATAATAAGCCAACCATCATCAATCATCACCCGGTCAACTTCCCGTAAAAGACGATGGGGATCAGCGCTGTAAGCCAGCATATGACTCAGTAAGCAAGCATCAACAGACTTTTCTTCAAACGGCAGATGGTAAGGATCGCTAATCACCTGCATATTCTTGCCTTCCTTACCTACATTAATCTGATTAAAAATCGGACAGACATGACTGTCAATTTCAGCACTCAAATTACCGACTTTCAACAGATGGAAACCAAATATTTTCGGCCACCAGGGTTGTAATTGGTGCTCCAAAGCGGCACGGTAATACTCCCCCCAAGGTAAATCAGCCCAAGAAGCCGGGGGATTTATATTCTGTATTGTATGTGCAGATTTCATAGCTATAACCCGCTGTTAATAAGAGGTATACAATGGAGCTTATCAGCATTCCGGCCCTTTCAGATAATTACATTTGGTTACTTTGTGATGAGAATAGACATGTTGTAATCGTTGATCCGGCAGAATCACAACCGGTTCTTGATACCTTGGAATCTCGCGGCTGGATACCCGATGCAATTTTACTTACCCATCATCATCACGATCATGTTGGTGGCGTCCCTGGAATTATTGATCAATTCCCTGAGCTACTAGTATACGGCCCAGCAGAAACCCAGAGCAAAGGTGCCACCATGATAGTATGTGGCGGTGATAGCATCAATTTCGGTCATTTTTCTTTCCAGATCATCGATGTTCCAGGCCATACTCTGGGGCACATTGCTTTTTATCAAGCGCCTTATCTCTTTTGTGGGGATACCTTGTTCTCTGGTGGCTGTGGACGTCTCTTTGAAGGCACCGCTGAGCAGATGTATACATCTATCGGAAAAATAGCTGAGCTGCCCGATGATACACTGATCTGTTGCGCCCATGAATATACCGTTTCTAATATGAAATTTGCTTATACTGTTTTACCCAATCAGACTATTAGCGAATATCAGCAAAAAGTAATCAGAATGAGGGAAAATAATCAACCAACAACACCAACCACATTACAAACTGAGAAAAAAATCAATATTTTCTTAAAATGTGATGATATTGATTTACAAAGAAATATTGGAATTACACCCAACACTCAACCGCTTTCCGCCGTTTTCCGTCAACTAAGAAGACAAAAAGATCAATTTTGATTTGGAGAGTTGCTATATCAAACCAAGATAAGTATTATTGGTCGTCTTTTAAGCGACCATAAAAATTAATTATGAAGACAAAAGCGATTCTGTTCGCATCTGTCTTGCTGGTTGGCTGTCAATCAGGGCCTGATTGGTCGACGACAGCCGGACAACGGGCACAGAATTCGTCTTCAACGAGTCTAAAGACAGGCAAGATAGCAACTGATGATACCAATCAGCGTGCTGCCTACTGGGGAGAGGATGATTCTGGCGCTCAGCGTGAGCTGTGGGGATACATCCGTGATGAGTTGAAGATGAAGATCCCTGATAACTACAGGGTACGTGAACAACGAAATTATTACCTGAAAAACAAGAGCTATCTCCACGATGTAACTTTACGGGCTGAACCGTATATGTACTGGATAGTCAGGCAGATCAAGCAGCGCGATATGCCGATGGAACTGGTACTGGTACCCATAGTGGAGAGTGCTTTTAACCCGCATGCTACCTCACACGCTAAGGCCGCTGGTCTGTGGCAGATTATCCCGGATACGGGTCGCAATTACGGTCTTACTCAGGATAAATGGTACGACGCACGTCGGGATGTTGCCGCATCAACAACTGCCGCCCTGAATCTGTTACAACGCCTGAATAAAATGTTCAATGGTGACTGGTTATTGACTATTGCTGCATATAACAGCGGCGAAGGCCGTGTTATGCGCGCAATAAAAGAAAACCAAGTAAAAGGCAAGCCAACGGATTTCTGGTCATTATCACTACCACGGGAGACCTCGCTCTATGTACCTAAAGTTCTGGCACTCAGTGATGTCATCCGTAACAGTGATAAATATGGCATTACGCTGCCAAAATCCAATAATCAGCGGGCGCTTGATCAGGTTGATGTCGGTCAACAAATCACGCTGTCTCAAGCCGCAGAACTGGCGGGCATGTCCCTGACATCAATTAAAGCCTACAACCCTGGGTATAAGCGAGGAGTGACATCGCCGAACGGTCCACATTACATCATGCTGCCAAAGGCAAAAGTTGATCAGTTTAAAAACTCGCTGGCAAATAAAACAGTTCTGAGCAATATTCGTCAAGAAGTTGCTAAAAACAACCGCCGACTGAGTAAACAAAGCCAATATAAAGTTCGTTCAGGTGATACATTATCTGCTATTGCAAAGCGGTTTAATGTTTCCACCCGTGAATTGCAACGCATGAATAATCTGAGAACCGCCAGATTGTTAAAAATTGGACAAATATTAAGGGTAAATAATGACAATGCTATTATTTACCGTGTACGCCAAGGCGACTCAATTGCCAGTATTGCTAAACGCCATGGTATCAACATTAAGGATTTAATGAACTGGAACGATGGTATAAAAACAACAGATATCAAGCCAGGAATTGAACTAACGCTTTATATCAATGAATATTATGATGAAGCATAAAACTTTTCCTGCAACTATTTGTTGTTAAATAAATATAATAGACGGCCCTCTCTTAGGGCCATTTCCCCTATTAAGTAAAATAAAACGAATCGATGAAAATCACATAACCAATTGATAAATATAATATTAAACCATTAAAATCGGATTAATTATCAATATCGCCATGATGTTAAACATGCTATTTAAGCAATAGCATTTAAATAATATATACCCTATGGATTTCAAGATGCATCGCGACGGCAAGGGAGCGAATCCCCGGGAGCATAGATAACTATGTGACCGGGGTGAGAGAGCGCAGCCAACAAAGAGGCAACTTGAAAGATAACGGGTATACAATATAATCACGATAAAATATTAATTACAGGACTTAATGAGAGTTATAAAAATATCATTGGTAAACTATCACATTTAATAACAAATAATAAAAGCAATAAAACATCATCAAGTAATTTATAAAACTTTCATATTAACAATCGATTAAAAAAACATGACTCTATTATCGCTATTTATATTTTCATTATTTTTCATATATAAGCCATCAAATTCTTGTAATATTCAAAAAGTCAGCTAGGATAGTTAGTGACCAATATTAATTACTTTGCCGAATAGTTACTTAGGATTTTAATCAATAAACTTGTTGATATAATTATCCAAATTCTAATAAAACGAAAAAAAAAGATTAATACACTATAAGAAAACAATATAAGAATAAGCACCAAATGTAATATCGGCAATATACATTCCCGAGATACAAAAAAATAAACAAAAGTTCTGTTACCACAACTAAGGACTATCATTATGACAACATCATCAACAATGCGAACGCCAATCAAGCTACCACCAATGCCATCAGAAAGCGAAGCCTCAAAAACATATAAATCAGCAGACATGGCACGCTCCTATCTAGAGGGAGATGATCTTATTTTTACTGACAACGACGGCTTTAATCGAGCCCTCCGGGATGGTTTTTTCCTTCTGAAAGCACCACCATATATGGATTTTGAATATGGTGATCGATTTGCATACCACTTCTTTGAACCCGCCACAGAAGGTGACCTTCGACCCTATACGGGATTCAAATCATATACTTTTTCCAACGAATACGAAGGTTATTTCAACAGAGAACATGATCAATGGGAACAGTTCCGCCTCGAACGGGAACACTGGAACCTCATGCCATCAGAGGTCGCCACACTGGGTCACCATATGGCACACGTCGGTATATGTGTACTACGTTCCGTGTTAACTTATATTGGCATTCCTCGTCGTGACTGGGAACTCATTACTAATGGTATTTCAGAAGGGCTAAGAAACCAGATGTTATCGTTTAACCACTTCCGATCAGAGAAAGCCACCCGAGGCTCTAAATTTCATCGGGATTCAGGAT
Source organism: Photorhabdus sp. RM96S (assembly GCF_042879335.1). Lineage (NCBI taxonomy): Bacteria > Pseudomonadati > Pseudomonadota > Gammaproteobacteria > Enterobacterales > Morganellaceae > Photorhabdus > Photorhabdus sp. RM96S. The sequence continues at coordinate 58,106 of NZ_JBHFKT010000004.1, forward strand.
GGGTGACAGTTTTAAGATCAACTGAACGTGGCCTTCTTGCCTATATAAATGATGAGCTTTTAGCTATTGATCCTGTTCCAGGATACCTAATAATTAACTTTGGTAGTTCGATCGAAGTGCTGACAGAAAATTTAACCCCGAATGTTCGAGCCAATATACATGGCGTTGCTCGCACAGAAAGAAATGGGCAACGCGATAGAATGTCGTATGTCATGTTTTTAGTTAGCGATCTGGCTGGTAATGTCTACAAATATGGTCCCAGCGGCCCCATCAAAGTTCAATCCGTTAAAGAGTTTGTTATCCAGGAAGCGAGTCGAACATACGATGATGATAATGACACTTTGTAGATATTCTTACTGCCTATCTCAATAGGGCTATTTTATTTGCCCTTCTTTGCCATAAAGAGCGAACCTGGGCAGTGCTCAAAATCCTCACGTACTACGTGTACGCTCCGGTTTTTCCGCGCTGTCCGTGTTCACTGTTCATTGATAAGAATGGCCTGCAACAATTACGCCTATTGAGATAGGCTCTTAGCACAATAAATCAAGGTTATAACGCAGATCTGAGCTGACAGATACCTTATTATCAGTATCTGTCATATCGATTCAAAGCTAATTCAGATAAAATTTTTTGAAATAATTTAATAATAATTGCTATTGTCGGAATTAGACTTTCTAAAATTGTGTTTTTTGTTCACTGGGTTCCCACAATAATCAAAGGGTAAAACTGTGTCATGACGTGGATTTACGATTTATTAAAATAACCACAATTATAGTTGAAAAAACACCTATAAATGTTGTGAAAAAAACGATGCTTATGGAAAAAAGATAAGATATAGTGGAACCTATCAAAGGGCCAATAAACATGGAAAAACCAACAGAAATTGACGTTAAGCCAAATATTTTAGCCGAGTTATCATTAGTTGCGAATTTCTGCATAAAAATGGTAACAATAATATTATTCATAGACGATCCTATTCCTATTATTGCCATTGCTAAAAATATAAAAAATAAATTGATTTTATCAGGAAATAAATTGTTAAATTGATTTGTTATTCCTATTAAAAGATACCCTGTTCCCCACAAAAAGAATGAAAATAACATAATATTTAAAGATATGTTAATCCTATACTTTCCAAATACTAAACCAATTAAAACACCTGAAACACCAGAAAGACACATAGCAAAACTATAATAGCTGCCATTTAATCCCTGCTCCATAAAGCTAAGAGCTATTAAGCTATCTGATAGATAGCCAAAACAAGTTATACCCGTTATCTTTCAAGTTGCCTCTTTGTTGGCTGCACTCGTTCACCCCGGTCACATAGTTACCTATGCTCCCGGGGATTCACTCCCTTGCCGTCGCGATGCATCTTGAAATCCATAGGGTATAAAGTGGAAATAACAATAAATGAAAACAATATTTTATTGTCTTTCATTATATTAAAGTAATTAATTAGTGATATCTTGTTTTTTTTGCGATTAACATTGATCAACGGTTCTGAAACAAAAATATATAAGACTGCTGAAATAAAATAAAGGATTGATATTAAAATAAGAATCTGTTTTGTTGAGTAATAAATGAGAACAAAACCTAAAAATAACGGGGCCAACATTTTATATATTTGAAATAAAACCTGCCAATAACTAAAGTTTTTTTCAAATTGATTGGTTGATATGTTTTTTAATATTTTAAAATTAGAAGGTCCTAAAAATAAACGAAGGATGTTTTTAATAAAAGAATAAAGAATATATATATTAATGTCATCAATATTGTATTGAAAAGTGGTAATAACACCGCAAAGTACCGTCGTTTTGGCAATACGAGCAGGCCCTAATAAAGGTATGGTTCTGGCCTTTGCAGAAACATTCAATAATCTGGGGATTTTGTGCTTAGTGCCATTAGCCACTATCGGGTTAGTCGCAGGAAGTTCAAGCACAGCAATGGCCGTGCTATTCGTCGGATTGGTCATCGGTCTTACATTGACAATATTAGATTGCTGGCTGACGCGCTCGGCAAATCCTTCTCTATGAATCTTCGCCCTCTGGCTTTATTTCCCCACCATATATTTGATGGGGATATTGAATAGTTATTGTATCCAGAGGGACATGAGTAAATTTTCAGTTACAGCCAGAATAACCAAGCAAACAGAGAGATGATAGCGATACTGGCAATATTTAGCACCATACCCACTCTGACCATTTCAGTCTGTTTAATATGACCGGAGCTGAAAACAATCGCATTAGGTGGTGTGGCAACCGGCAACATAAAAGCACAGGATGCCCCAAATCCGATAATAAGCGTCAGCGTCATTACCGGCATCCCCAACGCTTCCGCAACGGTTGCGAATATCGGTACTAGCAAAGCAGCGCTGGCTGTATTACTGGTAAATTCAGTCAGGAAGATAATAAACGCAGCTACCGCAACAATAATCACAAACCAGTGGCTTGCGCCAAAAGTCGCGGCCATACCATTCGCCATGATTTCACTAGCACCTGAGTTTTTCAAAATAGCGCTTAAAGTCAGACCACCGCCAAACAGTATCAACACACCCCACTCGGTATTATTCTGAATCTGCGACCAACTCGCCACCCCCGTTATACCAATCAGAACAGCAGCACTGACAGCAATAATGGTATCCAGATCTTTCACTCCCCCTAAGGCAGAACTGATAACCGAGCTAAATATCCAGCAAAATACGGTTAATAGGAAGATCAGCATGGTCATCAGACGCTTGCCAGTCCAATCCAGTTTTTCCAGCTTCATGTCGAATTTATGATTCAAATTCGGGCGTAGCATCAGATACATAACACCCACCATCATTGGCAGCAGAATAACCACCAACGGAACCCCAAACTTCATCCAATTGAAGAAATCGATACCCAGTTGCGCCGCTGCAATCGCGTTTGGCGGGCTTCCCACCAAAGTACCTAAGCCACCGATACTTGCACTATAAGCTACACCCAACAGCACAAATACAAACGTATGGCGTTCAGAACGTGCATCCAGATTAGACAAAATACCCAAGACTAATGGCAGCATCATCGCGGCAGTCGCTGTGTTACTGATCCACATGGAAAGGCCCGCCGTCACACCAAACAACAACATCACCGCTACAGACAAACGTCCACGGGCAATCATCAGCAGACGGTTAGCAATCAGTCTGTCCAATCCTTGGATGTGGAGTGCAGTTGCCAGAGCAAAGCCACCAAAAAACAGGAAGATGATGGGATTAGCAAAAGATTTCAGCGCATCTCCCGTATTCATCAATCCCATACCAACGGCCAGAATTGGAATACATAATGCAGTAATAGTGACGTGAATAGCTTCGGTAAGCCACAGCACGCCAACAAATACCATTAGTGCTAAACCTGCATTAGCTTTTTCACCAAACGGTAACGTATTAAGTAGAATAAATAGTAATGCGATATCAGCAGCCAGAATAATTAAGCCTTTTTTATTCGAAAAATTTGGCCTTATAGCTGTGGTTAAAGATTCAGAAACATCCATGGTGACTCCATTAGCGCCGGTGATATCTGATCCACCATTGCTACAATTGTTAAAAAAATACAAGGCGTGTGAATATAAGAAGTCTTCTCTGGGAAGCAAATGCAGTTCTTTAAATTTTGGGATCTAAAGCGCGATAACTAGCCGATTAAATCATAACAGATGGCATTTTATACAAATTTTTGTTGTTACATCACATTATTACATCTTTATAGGTATAGGAAATTGCTATGTTTTATGAAAGTTTTTTGGGCACAAAAACAGGAGAACTTTCCCTCTTCCAAGCTATTGACAAACCCATTTAAAAAACTAGGGGGATGTTTTCGTATCAACGATGATTAAAAATCTGGCGAATTAATTTACCAGAAAGGTTATAGATTTGACGGGTATTTAAACATTAACAATGCTATTTTTTTCATTTTTCACCGATAGCTTTATGATGGTAGGTTTTAAATTGTTATTAAAAGCTACTATTTAAATTTCTGGTTTTAATCGTACAAAGTTTTAACCGTTTTTTAAAACCCAATGGTCTTTTTCGTTTCCTGAATAATATTTAATTTAACCGTTTTCATTAAACTAACACTTAGTTTTTCCTTCTTATATTTTTAGATTTAAAACTAAAGAGGGTAACAGGTATGCTAATGATTTTAAAACACCCCTCATTCCTTTAATCATTTCTAATGTGATTAAATAAAATTTTTTATTCCTTTTTTCGCAGCTAATCGGGTTAACCCTGTTAAATGTTTTGACTTCTGTTATTAGATTAATGCTGTCTATACCCGTTATCTTTCAAATGGCACTAAAAGCGATCATCCACATTATTTAACCTAAGAGAATAGGACCACGAGCTATAAAATTATTTTACTGCTCGGTTATAAACAAGAGCGAAAATCAATACACACGTCAGATTTTCACACTTAATTAAACCAATTACATGAACAGCGAATTTTTTCACATTCCATATTGTAATTCTTCATTAAAAAAATAATTACTCATTGCGTCGTAAAAGTGATAACCTTACATCGAAGTTTTTACAGTTTTACAGTTTTACAGTTTTACAGTTTTACAGTTTTACAGTTTTACAGTTTTACAGTTTTACAGTTTTACAGTTTTACAGTTTTACAGTTTTACAGTTTTACAGTTTAATCATGATGGGTGAAATTATGAAAGATAAAACTATGAGTTTCTCTGTGAATAAAGATCTGGATGTTCATTCAAAAAGCTTTGATGCCTTCATCTCATATATGGAAAACAGCAACGATTTTTGGGCTATAAAAGACAACGAACATCGATTCGTCTATGCCAATGATACTATGCTTTATTACAGCGGTCTTCCTAAGGGTTTTAGCATAGAAGGGAGGCTTGTTAGTGAGTGTCCAGCTCCGTGGTCTGAGCTTGAAGATATTGTACATGCTAGTGATGGCAATGTAATGACGACTCAAAAGACTATTCCGGTATTAAACACCTTCACTTACGGCGGGAGAGAAAAAATAATCCAACCATTTTTGGTCGATGTTACACCACTAATGAAGGATGGAGAATGTATTGGGGTTGTGGGGCACGGTAGAAAACTTGAAATTTATTCCATGTATCATTTTGAAAACAACAGGCATCCTGAATCATTATCATTTGGCAACCCAACTGAGATTTTTACAGATAGAGAATTCGATATAGTATTTTTTGCTTTGCAATCATTAAGCGCTAAAGATATAGCGAGAAAATTAAGTATTACCTATAGAACGGTACAAAGCAGGCTACATGTCATTTACCAGAAAATAGGGATAAATTCATTAAGCCAGTTAAAAGAATATTGCAGGGGTAAAGGATATAATAACTATGCTCCTACCCGATTTATTAACCCTAATCCCTTTATACCTCTGGCATAACAATGAACCACATCGTTATTATCACTATGCCATTAGGGTTCTGCCAAGCAGAACCTTATGCTCCTGCCAAAACTCACTCAGCAGCGCGAAGGGTGATTTTACGGGATACCTCACATGGAGGTTATCACAGTTTTACAGTTCAATTATAATAGGTGAAATTATGAAAGATAACACTATGAGTTTCTCTGTAAACAAAGATTTGGATGTTCATTCAAAAAGCTTTGACGCCTTCATTTCATACATGGAAAACAGCAACGACTTTTGGATCATAAAAGACAACGAATCTCGATTCGTCTATGCGAATGATATTATGCTTTATTACAGCGGCCTCCCTAAGGGTTTTAACATAGAAGGCAAGCTTGATAGTGAATGTCCAGCACCGTGGGCTGAGTTTGAAGATGTTATACAAGCTAATGATAAAAACGTAATGACGAGTCAAAAAACCATTCCGGTACTAAACACTTTCACTTATGGCGGAAGACAAAAAATAATCCAGCCATTCATGCTCAATGTGACCCCCTTAATAAAGGATGGAAAATGTATTGGAGTTGTCGGTCACGGTAAAAAACTTGAAATTTATTCCATGTATCACTTTGAAAACAACATTCACCCTGACTCATTAACTTTTGGCAAACCAACTGATTTATTTACCGACAGAGAGTTCGATATAGTATTTTTTGCATTGCAATCGCTAAGCGCTAAAGACATAGCTAGAAAATTAGGTATCACCTATAGAACGGTACAAAGTAGGTTACAATTTATTTACCAAAAAATAGGGATAAATTCATTAAGCCAGTTAAAAGAATATTGCAGGGGTAAGGGATATGATAACTACGCTCCTACCCGATTTATTAACCCTAATCCCTATATACCTCTAGTATAACAATGAACCACACCGTTATCGTCATTATGCTATTAGGGTTCTGCTTGGCAGAACCTTAAGCCTTGTTTCTCTCACATTCCATCCAGCATATTGCAATTATTCATTAAGAACATAATTACTAATAAAAATTTTACACAATATAGAATATTAGCATATTGAAGGTGATTATAGAAACTGCTCCTCTGTAAAATCATCCGCACCAAATAGGTGCCAAAAACTCATAAATATAATTATCCATTGTGTCGCAAAAGTGATAACCTTACATGGAAATTATTCCAGTTTTACCGTTTAATCATATAGGTGAAATTATGAAAGATAACACTATGAGTTTCTCTGTAAATAAAGATCTGGATGTTCATTCAAAAAGCTTTGATGCTTTCATATCATATATGGAAAACAGCAACGATTTTTGGATCATAAAAGATAGCGAATCTCGATTCGTTTATGCTAATGATGTTACACATTATTACTGCAACCTACCCAAAGGTTTTAATATGGAAGGTAGGCTTGATATTGAATGTCCAGGACCGTGGGTTGATTTTGTAGATGTTATACAAGCTAATGATAGAAACGTAATGACGAGTCAAAAAACCATTCCGGTACTAAACACTTTCACTTATGGCGGAAGACAAAAAATAATCCAACCACTACTAGTCAATATTACTCCTCTAATGAAGGACGGAAAATGCATTGGCATTGTTGGGCACGGTAAAAAACTTGAAATTTATTCCATGTACCATTTTGAAAACAACAGGCACCCTGACTCATTAACTTTTGGCAAACCAACTGATTTATTTACCGACAGAGAGTTCGATATAGTATTTTTTGCATTACAATCACTAAGCGCTAAAGATATTGCCAGAAAATTAAGTATTACCTATAGAACGGTACAAAGCAGGCTACATATCATTTATCAGAAAATAGGGATAAATTCATTAAGCCAGTTAAAAGAATATTGCAGGGGTAAGGGGTATGATAACTATGCTCCTACCCGATTTATTAACACGAATCCCTATATAACTCTGGCATAACAATGAACCACTCCGTCACTGTTCCATTAGGGTTCTGCCAAGCAGAATCCTACCCACTTCCAAAAAAATTTTTGGTTTACCCGCTTTTGTAATATTACGCCTATCTGGCGATCCGTGAAATCAACAGAAATATAGAGAGGAATGTCAGCACAGTACAAAAGATTAAATAATTTATACAGAAAAATTAATTATGACAAACATCAAGGCAGGGAGTTAATCACTCCATTTTAATCATACCTGAAACTTTCCACAAAACACTAGAAAAGTTTCAGGTACTTAATCTCTTCTCATTGACTTTTTTTCGAGAAGTTTATTTTAATTCATTTTGAATATCTGCTTGGCCATATTTCAAAAGGCTCACAATTTAGAGCGGTAGCAATGAGTTTCTCACCTTTAGGCCACGGACGATGCAAAGCATTTGATAAAGTGGATGATGCAAGCCCCGCATCCCTTGAAACAGCAGCTAACGACGTTCCCCGTTTTTTAAGCCCTGCAATAATATCAGCCGGGTGCCAGTCGTTTTTTACAATCATTCCTTATTCTCCTTTCAGTTTGGTTATTCAAGGTGCTATATTCATACTTTCTTCAAATTTATATTTTTATACCCGTTATCTTTCAAGTTGCCTCTTTGTTGGCTGCACTCGCTCACCCCGGTCACATAGTTATCTATGCTCCCGGGGATTCGCTCCCTTGCCGTCGCGATGTATCTTGAAATCCATAGGGTATATATTGTTACAGCTTTTCCCCTGAGTCCGCACTGGTGCGGAATACTAAAAAATAACTGTACTAAAACGTTAAATCCCGCTAAGTACAGCCAAATATTCTCCGAATAAGAAAATATTATATCTAACGATTAAAAGTCATAAATGAATTTTAATCGTTAATAAATGTTCTTTTATGAATACTCGAATATTTAAAAAGTTTAGTTATTTTGGGAAATGTTGGAAGCTGCATTAAATACATTAATGAATGCCCTAAAAAAGCGCTTCAATTACGAGGAATAACACCCATTAAATACTTTATGTCCATCGAAAAGTTACTTGTGCAACGGCAAATCAGCCAGTCGATAATTATCGACTGGCTGAATGACTGTTAACGTGCTTCATTCTGTGCCGTTAACCTATCCTTAATGCGGCAAAACCATCTCCCTCCCAATAACGCCACCCCAAGTTCAAGAGAAGCTATTGCAGCTAGAGTGAGGATAAACAAGGTCTTGCCCGCACCCACTAATATCCATCCACCTATTGCAGGAAATCCAAATATCCCCACAAAGTAGGCGACAACGAACCAAGTGAGGGCAGCGTGACGATTCTCAAGCGCAGAATCGTTTACTGCCCATGTTTGAATAACGGGATACACCAATCCATAGCCTATTCCCGTTAACATGGCCGCCAAAACCTGGAACATGGGGTTAACTGGTATGCCTAACAGGGCCAGAATGCCCATGATTAAGAATAACATCAGCGCGATGACCAATGGGATACGGGGCATCATCGATAAACGCCGGGCTAACAAAAGCCGCGACACAACCACAGTCGCTGCATGTACAGCAAAGAATGTACTTGCATTTGCTTGAGTCCCTTCAACCAACGAACTTTGGAACGACATCATTCCAGAGAATACGCAGCCTCCCAGACCTACCATCACAATAGGACGGATCGCACTGCTGGCAGCAATCTTGGTTATTTTTCTCACCCAAGGTCTCAGTGATAACTCCCGTTGACCATGCGGTTCCCTGATCCCAAAGGTCGCCAGAAGTAGTGAGGCGAGGATGCCAATGACGCCAACAAAGAGAAACGTTGTTTGTATGGGCACTCCTGCCTGTTCAACCGCGGCGGCGAGGAGGATGGGACTGCCGCAAATTCCAGCCATTTGAAACGCGCTGAAACGGGTAAACCAGTGGCCCCTGTCAGCATCAGTGACACGCTCTGACAACGCCATAGGCCCACTGATATAGAACATTCCCCAACCAAGTCCAATCAAAAATGCTGCGATACGCGGGATGTAACTCAGTTCACCGCTGAAACCCCCTAAAAGAAAATAACCACAAGACATCGCCAGCGCCGCGAGGGCTGCAAGGCGTGATGCTTCCAGTTGCCCGGCAAACCATCCAACCAAAGGAACGCCAATCAAAGTGCCGACCAAGGCCACGCTAAGGGTCGTCCCAGTGTCAATGTCACTCCCCCCTTGTGAGCGAAAATACGCGGAAATAAGAAAGGTGGCACCATATCCCCCCGCAGTGAACAGGGTTCCGAACAGGAGAAAAAGTGCCGACATTGTTCGCATAAGTCAAACTCCATCTTAATTATTACAGGACGCCGAATGGCTTTGGCACCATCGACCTCAGTTTATTCACCGCTTTTTCCAGACGGAGACAAACATAGCGTATCTCGTCTTCATTATTAAATCTTCCTAACCCGAAGCGCACACTGGCTTGAGCCTGTGCATCACTGACGCCTATTGCCTTCAGTACATGTGACGGTGCCCTGTTAGCGGATGTGCATGCAGACCCAGAGGACAACGCAACTTCGGAAAGCTCCAGCAAAAGCGAATCAGCATCCAAACCGTTGAAGGAGACATTTAACAGACCGGGAAGGCATTCGGTAAGATGACCGTTTATCCGAACGTCAACCACATTCTCGATAATATACGAGCGAAGTAAATCCCGTAAATAACGTAACCTCATCGACTCATCAGGCAAGTTTTTAACCGACAGTTCGACGGCCCGCCCGAAGCCTACTATCCCCGGGACGTTAAGAGTTCCAGAGCGTAAGCCTCGCTCATGTCCCCCACCAACGATGAGAGGAGCGAGTGTTATATTCTTATTACGTGAATCGATATAAAGTGCACCGACCCCCTTTGGTCCATATATTTTGTGCGCAGAAAATGAGGCAAGGCTGATATTCATGCGCTGTACATCAAATTTTATTTTGCCGAGCGCTTGCGTGGCATCGGTATGAAGAGGAATGTCATGTTCCTTACAGATCGCGCCTATCTCTTCAATTTTTTGTATTGAACCAATCTCGTTGTTGGCGGCCATAATCGAAACGAGATAGGTATCATCTCTTATTGCACGAGATATTAAATCTGGGGATACGATGCCGTCGCTTTGCGGCGGTAAGTAGGTCACCTCCGTTCCCATTGCTTCGAGCCTACTACAACAATCAAGGACAGCCTTATGCTCAATTGTCGATGTGATGACATGCCCCCTTTTGCCCCGATGTTGAAGGCCCGCGATTGCAAGATTGTTCGACTCGGTGGAACCCGACGTGAATATAATATCGGAATGACTCGTCGCATTTATCGATGTTGATATCAATTTTCTTGCATTATCAACAGCTTCCATAGCTTTCCACCCAAATGCATGGTGATTACTGGCAGCATTTCCATAAGCGCTGGTAAAATAGGGCATCATAGTTTGAAGCACGTCGGGATCTAATGGCGTTGTAGCATTGTTATCCAAATATATCGGCCGGGTTAAGTTGTACATAATTTATTTCCCCCACTAACAAACGAAGATGAAATTATTTTTTTATTATCTTGACTATATCTATACCCTATGGATTTCAAGATGCATCGCGGCGGCAAGGAAACGAATCCCCGGGAGCATAGAGAACTATGTAACCAGAGTGAATGCAGCCAACAAAGAGGCAACCTGAAAGATAACGGGTATATATCTGCTAGGCAGTAATTACATCACCTTGACTCACCTCCCCCTCTTCATTAACAAGATTAAGACGAATGGCGGTTGAAACACCGAGCATATGACTGAGTTGCAGCCCACGCACATAGGCCAAAGCTCTCGACCAAGCGCAATCCTCAAAGAACACCTCCAGAATAGTATCTGAGCCTTTGTGATCACCGGCAGCTTTCTCAAAGTACTCCTTCGTAATTGCTGCACAGGTGAGTTTCTGAGTCGGCTCTTCGTAAGCAGCATCTGATGTCGGTGGTTTGCCGTCAGCGAGGTTTTTGGACACCATCCGCCGTGTGATGATTTCGGGTATTTCTCCAGAGGCTAGGATGTGGACAAGGTGCTGCCTGGCTGAATCTTCGTGAATAACACGTATCTCACTGAGCGGAATCTGATATTTTTCTGCTACGGGCAAGAAGATATTCCTGATCGAGGCGTGGAGATGACTCAGACGAGGGTTCCGTTTTTGAGAATTAGTGAGATTATTTATCAGGAACTGGAGGCGGAATATCCCATGATGATCGAACGCCACGGATATCCTCGGTAATTGACCACATTCATCTTGGCTTCGTTTGGCGAACATCAGAGCAGCCTCAAAGGCTTTCAACTGAGCCTCGACAACTATCTCGCTATCCTTATTGAGATAAACTCGTGAATTCCCTGCCAATATGCTTACGTTAGTTTCTCGCTGATTCATTTTCATCAATATCCTTTTCCAAGATGGATCGTACGTATAAGGATGACCGCAAAAATCCATTAATTTTTAGATCGGGGAAGTTCTATAAAGAGTGGTCAATATAACGAATGGAAAATAAGGCGATCTTTATAATTTCACGTACGTTAAATATCTTTTTCTCTTGCGACCCCGGTTATGAAATAAATATGTCTGATATCAAGCAAAAGTATAATTGCCATAAAAAAGCTGAGTTCTGAGTTCTGAGTTCTGAGTTCTGAGTTCTGACTAAAGGTTAGCGTGTCTTTTCTATTAAAAAATAGATCTTCGTCTTGTTTAAATGTTTTTTTCTTTTTAACCTTGCAGTCGAGGCTCTGAGCCCGACCATCGGACATCATTTAGCTCTCAGCTTACCGGGTAATTCTGTCACACCAATACAAGGCTCTAATTGCCAAGTATGGATATGTCCGAACTGTTGTTGAGACAGCTAACTAAAATCCGTTATATCAAGGTAAATCTTCTCAGCAACATTAAAGGGGGGATTCTCGCTATTAAGCCATCGGCGAAAAGTTTCATATGTGAAAACATGGCTGCACCGACCGACTGCCTCAGGAAAACTCAAAAATTGACGTTGTAGAAGTTATCAGGCTATTACCCTTATGAAGGAGGGTTTTAGCCTTTCATTTGGAAGAATAAAATTATTTCAGGTTTGTCATGCTCAAACATCAACCTATTACACACAGCTCAACTTAATTCTTTCTCTTCGAATCACAGCTAGCTCTCCGCTCAACAAACATATTTAAAAATCCATCAGTTATCCTCTTACTATCCGAATAAATCAGCATGGCTACCAACTCGATACAAGATCAATTCAGTGTCCGTACGTCGATAAATCAGTAGTAAATCCGGTGCTTCATGACATTCCAAATAACCAATATAGTTACCGCTCAGACGGTGTTCTTTGTACTTCGGTGGTAATGGCTGGCCGGTTTGCAAAAGCGCAAGAGTTTTCATAATGATTTCTTGCGCTTTTTTATTGTTAACGTACTTTTTGGCATCCCTTTTAAATCGGCTCTGATAAACGAAAATCAGCACTGTTACCAACCTAAATCACTTTTTAATTCATCAAGCGTGTTGGAACGGTGAACACCTATCCCGTTCTCTAGATCATGAATTGCCTGTAACGTCTCGCTATTCGGTTGCAGCAACCCATCCGGTAGCCGACCTTCTGCGGCTAATCGATTAATAACCATACGTATAACGGTAGATAAATCGAGCCCAAGTGCTTTGGCATTTGCCATTGCCGCCGCTTTGCAGGCTGGTGACACCCTGGCTCTGACAACAGTATCAGTCATAGTAAATGCTCCCCTGTGTGTTTGATTAGAACACCGTAGCCTTTTTGTAGCCACACGTCAAAAGATTATAAATATGACTTGGTAGCCAATTATCTGAGGAGGGTTTTACCCCTCCTGTTTAATTCTAATACTTAATTAATTACCTATTAAGCCTGACCTTTTACTTCTTTCAGGCCATAGAAAGGAGCGCGGTTACCCAAAGCTTCTTCAATACGGATCAACTGATTGTATTTAGCAACGCGATCAGAGCGACTCATAGAACCGGTTTTGATTTGACCTGCCGCGGTACCTACTGCCAGATCAGCAATAGTCGCATCTTCAGTTTCACCAGAACGATGAGAAATTACCGCCGTGTAACCTGCGTCTTTTGCCATTTTAATCGCTGCCAGTGTTTCAGTGAGAGAACCAATCTGGTTGAATTTAATCAAAATGGAGTTAGCAATGCCTTTCTCAATACCTTCTTTCAGGATCTTAGTATTGGTAACAAACAGGTCATCACCAACCAACTGGATTTTTTCGCCCAGCACTTTTGTCTGGTAAGCGAAGCCTTCCCAGTCAGATTCATTCAAGCCATCTTCAATAGAAACAATCGGATATTTTCTGGTCAAATCTTCGAGGTAATGAGTGAACTCTTGAGAAGTGAAAGTTTTACCTTCACCTTTCAGTTCGTAATTACCGGTTTCTGGGTTGTAGAATTCAGAAGCAGCACAATCCATAGCCAAAGTGACATCTTTGCCCAGAACATAACCCGCTTGTTCTACCGCTTCTTTAATAGCAGCCAGTGCAGCCGCGTTAGATTCCAGGTTAGGCGCATAGCCCCCTTCGTCACCAACCGCAGTACTCATGCCTTTTGCTTTCAGAACTTTAGCCAAGTTATGGAAAACTTCAGAACCGATACGAACCGCCTCTTTCAGCGTTTTTGCTCCAATCGGTTGAATCATAAATTCCTGGATATCAACGTTGTTATCCGCGTGCTCACCACCATTGATGATGTTCATCATCGGCAACGGCATAGAAAATTTACCCGGAGTGCCATTCAATTCAGCAATGTGCTCGTACAACGGCATGCCTTTCGCTGCTGCTGCGGCTTTAGCGTTAGCCAGAGAAACCGCCAGAATCGCATTAGCACCAAATTGAGATTTATTTTCAGTACCATCCAGGTCGATCATGATCCTGTCGATGTTAGCCTGATCTTTAGCATCCTGACCGATAACTGCCTGTGCAATCGAGCCATTTACTGCATCAACAGCTTTCAGTACACCTTTACCCATAAAACGGGATTTGTCACCGTCACGCAGTTCCAACGCTTCACGGGAACCGGTAGATGCACCAGAGGGTGCAGCCGCTAAACCCACAAACCCCCCTTCCAGATGCACTTCTGCTTCTACGGTTGGGTTACCACGGGAGTCAATGATTTCACGACCGATCACTTTAACGATTTTGGACATTAGGTTTTCCTCAGTACAAGTTACATTTCAGGTAAGTGACGGAACACGTCATACCGCCACTCACTGCACATCTTATTTGAGCTGGCCTTTCTGATATTTACCGGCGGCTTTAATAAAACCAGCAAATAACGGATGACCATCACGAGGAGTGGAAGTAAATTCTGGGTGGAACTGACAAGCCACGAACCAAGGATGCTCTGGAATCTCAATAATTTCTACGAGCTTATTGTCCACTGAACGACCCGCTACCCGCAGACCCGCATCTTCAATACGTTTCAACAATAAGTTATTCACTTCATAACGATGCCGATGACGTTCAACAATCGTATCTGCCCCATACAAGGTGCGCACTAAACTCTCTTTTGTCAGGTGGCATGGCTGACCACCCACACGCATCGTTCCACCAAGATCACTCTCTTCGCTACGCACTTCTAAATTACCGTCTTCATCTCGCCATTCAGTGATCAGACCAATAACCGGAAACCGGCAATCAGGTTCAAATTCTGTTGAGCTGGCTTTTTCCAAACCCGCAACATGACGAGAAAACTCAATCAATGCTACCTGCATGCCGAGACAGATCCCCAGATAAGGAATTTTGTTCTCACGCGCATAACGGGCTGTCATGATTTTGCCTTCCACACCACGACCACCAAAACCACCAGGCACCAGAATCGCATCCAACCCCTTCAATAATTCAACGCCACGGGTTTCAACATCTTGGGAATCAATTAGCTTGATATTCACCGTTAGACGATTTTTCAATCCACCGTGCTTCAATGCCTCAATCACGGATTTGTACGCATCGGGCAGTTCAACGTATTTACCCACCATCCCAATAGTGACTTCACCGGAAGGGTTAGCTTCTTCGTAAATGACTTGTTCCCATTCTGACAAATTTGCTTCCGGGCAATCGAGGCTGAATCGTTTACAAATATAATCATCTAAGCCTTGAGATTTCAATAGCCCTGGGATTTTATAAATGGAATCAACGTCTTTTAGGGAGATAACCGCTTTCTCCGGCACATTACAGAAAAGAGCAATTTTTGCCCGCTCATTAGCCGGAATGACGCGATCTGAACGACAAATCAGAATATCCGGTTGAATACCGATAGAAAGCAGCTCTTTTACCGAGTGCTGAGTCGGCTTAGTTTTGACTTCGCCAGCCGCTGCCAGATAAGGCACCAGTGTCAGATGTAGATATAAAGTGTGTTCACGACCAACTTCTACTGCCATTTGACGAATGGCTTCGAGGAATGGCAAGGATTCGATATCACCGACAGTACCACCAACTTCCACCAGTACCACGTCATGACCTTCACCACCACTGATGATGCGATCCTTAATTTCATTGGTGATGTGAGGAATGACTTGAACCGTCGCGCCAAGATAGTCGCCACGGCGCTCTTTACGCAAAACTTCGGAATAAACCCGACCCGTGGTGAAGTTATTGCGACGAGTCATTTTAGTGCGGATGAAACGCTCATAGTGACCTAAATCGAGATCAGTTTCAGCACCGTCTTCGGTAACGAAAACCTCCCCGTGTTGGATTGGGCTCATCGTACCTGGATCGACATTGATGTACGGGTCCAGTTTCATAATCGTGACATTGAGTCCACGGGCTTCGAGTATAGCCGCCAAAGAGGCTGCGGCAATGCCTTTACCCAGAGAGGATACGACCCCGCCGGTCACAAAAATATAATTAGTTTTCATGCTGAACCTGAAAGTTTAGGTTTAAAAGATGATGGATATAACCAAGACGGGAAAGCAGTATACCCGAACCTTAAATGCGCTACAAATAATCTGCGCATAAATAAGGTTATTTTCCCCTTCACCGCATTCTCAATGTAGACATGAAGTACATACACAAACTTCATTTTTCATGAAGCCAATCGTTATTGGCTCTTTTCAACGTCGAATGATTTTATTGCCTTAATTGATTAAAAAACAGTATGATTGCTTCCATTGAGATCATTTCGTCTGAATTTAACACAGATAGAAGACCCAATATAGATAATAGTAGCTTATGAGTTAAGGGGTGATGCCATGATTATACTGACTCAGGAACAATTCGATAAAATTATTGATATAGAGGACAATACTTATATTGAAAAAATCAGGCAATGCATTTTGTCAGAACATGCCGATTTGGTTGTGCATGAGGATGAGAAAA
Source organism: Photorhabdus sp. RM96S (assembly GCF_042879335.1). NCBI lineage: Bacteria > Pseudomonadati > Pseudomonadota > Gammaproteobacteria > Enterobacterales > Morganellaceae > Photorhabdus > Photorhabdus sp. RM96S. The sequence goes on from NZ_JBHFKT010000004.1 coordinate 74,750, forward strand.
ATTTGCATAAGCGACTTAAAGAAGCCTATCGGTATTTAATCGAAGACCTGGGCTTTAAAGATAAAAAGCTGATTAAATCATACCTTTATTTAACAGCATTTAATCGTGACTTCCACGGTGTACCAGAAATCAAAAATGCCCTTGAAGCAGGGGAAAACCCGGAACAACAATACAAAGATATCTTGAGAATAATAGATAACTTGTTGAAAAGGAGCAATTAACATGCCTTTACCTCTGGTAGTTCCGGTCGCCCTGACTGCGGCTGAATATGCAGCATCAGCCCTTACGGGCATATTAGTTGGCGTTGGTGTTGGCCTCGGTGTTGAGGAGATGACAAAAGAGGATGAAAAAGAGGAATCGCTAGCCCAAACAGATGAAATCAGTACAGCAAGGGAAGAATGCAAGGTGTGTCCAGCCACTGAGAAAGTAAGTTCTAGCTGGGAGAGTACCAGTTCATATTCGCAGGTTACCCTAGATTATCAACTCCAGATAGCTAAAACCGTTTACAAACCGGACGCCAAACTTATACAAGTTTGGGAATGCTTAGGCGTGAGTTTTGATGGTTGGCGCCCGGAATGGTGCCTGTTTCTGGAATCCAAAGCTAAGTATGATCAGTTTTTTAGGAATGGAGAACCGATGGGATGGTGGACAGGAAGTGAGCCTATGAAAGATCAAGGAAGGCGACAACAAGCCGTGTGTACTTCATTGAACGGCATTCCAAGTTCTCACTGGCATTTTATGGAGCCAGTTAGCGCTGCTTACTATTTACAGGAATTTTCTAGTTATCCCAATATTAAAGTATTTCATACTCCCTTATTTAGATAATCTGAGGTAATACATGGCTATTTTATCGCTAAAAATAAAACTATATTTTGACTGGAAAGAACCCTTGACTCCCCAAGTAGTACTTGCTGATTTATATAAAATAACACAACGGATTGACCTATTCTTCGGGCGTCATAAAACTTGGTATTTAACAGGTCATACTCGTAAAGAAGCATTGGAACACCTTGTTTTTGAAGAACAACACCCGACGGAGAAAGCGGCTCAAGAGTTTGAAAAAAGTTATAAAAAAAATTTCCCTTTTATAGGAAAACAAATCTGGGATGGTGAAGTTGATGATCTTGCCTGTTCCCTATTTTATGAGAACTATCGTATTGATAGACTAGGGCAAACTGAAATAACAATAAGACTCAATATTGACGAAAAAGAGTTTCAGTTTTCACGGTTGATTGATTTTATTACCTTTTTAGTTCTCAGCCATAATGCTCCCTACATTATGGTGGAAACTAACGGCTATACCTTGAAACGAAATCAGGTATTTCCCGACAGGTTAAGTGCAGGCTGGATGATTTATTTACCCTTCGTTATAGACCGCTCATTGTTACCAATGGCAGATGAAATCTTGCCTATTGCCAATGATAAAGAGCAATTGGGCACATTAATCATCACCAAAAAAGGCATTTTTGACGGTGAAAATCAGGACGATATTGATAAAGCCAATGATGTTGAAATTCAGTTGTTAAATCTGGGATTACTGCCATTAATGACTGAAGTTTAACGGCGACGAGATAATTTTCTATTCTTCATCATTCTTTTGATATCTCTTCGTGAATCAGCGCCACTTTCCATTTCCGCTTTTTTCGTGCTGATAACAGCCCCCTTGGGCTGTTTGCCATCCCTTTACTCAAAAAAATAAAAATTCCAGCTTTCATGCTACTCTTTCCGATTACTGTTTCTTAACCTGTTGCCATATTTGTTCCATTTCTTCCAATGTTGCCGCTTCCAAGGTATGGCCTTGGTTCAGGATCTGCTTTTCTACTTCTCTAAATCGGTTCTCAAACTTATTGCATGCTTTTTGCAATGCAATTTCCGGTTTGTATCCGAGATGGCGCGATAAATTCACAACGGCAAACAACAAATCGCCAATTTCCTCTTCCAGATGTTGTTGATCAACCACCGCCTGATAAGCTTCATCCATTACTTCGTCGATCTCTTCATAAACTTTGTCCAGCACCGGCCCCAAGGTATTCCAATCAAAACCGACCGCAGCACAACGTTTCTGTATTTTATACGCTTTCATCAATGCAGGCAGACCTGCCGGAATGTCATCAAGGATCGAATGCAAATCTTTTTGTGCTCTTTCCTGCGCCTTATGTTTTTCCCAACCACTGATAGCCACATCACCGCTGATATCCTGCTGCTGACCAAAAATATGTGGATGGCGACGTTCCAGCTTATCGCTAATTGCATTGCTGATATCATCAAAATCAAACAACTGTTGCTCTTTGCCCATTTCAGCATAGAACACTACCTGGAATAACAGATCGCCCAATTCTTCTTTTAGATCAGAAAAATCACCCCGTTCAATGGCGTCAATGACTTCATAAGTCTCTTCTAATGTATAAGGCGCGATAGTTTTGAATGTCTGTTGCTTGTCCCAAGGACATCCCTGTTGAGGATGGCGCAATTGCGCCATAATCCCCAGTAACCGTTCTATACCCGTCATCTTTCAAGTTGCCTCTTGGTTGGCTGCACTCGCTCACCCCAGTCACATAGTTCGCTATGCTCCCGGGGATTCTCTCCCTTGCCGTCGCGATGCAGCTTGAAATCCATAGGGTATATAGCAAATGATTTCATTTTTTATCCAAATTTTCCTGCTGTCAGTTGCCATGAAGACGTTTAGCTTCAATAATATCCGGTAACTGATTGATTTTCGCCAAAATCCGCCCCAGTACTTGCAGGTTATAAATCTCAATACTCATGTCAATAGTAGCAATCTGCTGTTTTATATCACTACGGCTACTCACCCCAAGTACGTTCACCTTCTCATTAGCCAAAATCGTGGTGATATCACGCAACAATCCACTGCGATCATTCGCAACAACACGCACAACCAGTGAGTAACCGCTGGAATAGCTCTCTCCCCAAACCGCATCCACTACCCTTTCCGGCGCATTTGCCTGCAACTCGGCCAGTTGTTCACAATCAACCCAGTGGATAGAGATCCCTCGGCCACGAGTGATAAAGCCGACAATCTCATCGCCGGGAATGGGCTGGCAGCAACGGGCAATGTGATGCATCAAATTACCCACACCTTCTACCACAATCCGCCCATCATCTTTAGCAGAACTACGCTGTGGATGTGATTTACTCTCTAAATTGCGAAGCGCTTCCCGATCTGCATCCTCTGCGGTGGTTTTCTTAAGTTTGCTTTGTAAGAAATTGACCAACTGGTTAATACGGATATCACCAACCCCAATGCCCGCCAGTACTTCATCAAGTGTATGGACGTTATAACGCGCAATGAGCAACTTTTCCGCTTCTTTTAGGCTGAGATCCAGATGTGCCAGTTCATTATCCAGCATCTGACGACCCGCGATAATGTTTTTATCCCGATCCTGTTTGCGGAACCAGTTATGGATTTTCGCCCGACCACGGCTTGTGGTGACATATCCCAAGTTTGGATTTAACCAATCACGACTTGGGTTCGGGTGTTTCTGCGTGATGATTTCAATCTGATCGCCCATTTCCAACTGATAGCTGAACGGCACAATGCGACCACTAATTTTCGCGCCAATACAACGATGCCCCACATCGCTGTGAATATGGTAGGCAAAATCCAGTGGCGTAGAACCGGCCGGGAGATCAATAACATCCCCTTTCGGTGTAAATACATATACCCGATCATCAAACACCTGGCTGCGAACTTCATCTAGCACCTCATCAGAATCAGCCATCTCTTCCTGCCATGCGATCAGTTTACGCAGCCATGCAATACGCCCTTCATATCCAGCACGATTGCCCGCTATTGCCCCTTCTTTATATTTCCAGTGGGCAGCAATTCCTAATTCTGCATCTTCATGCATCTGGCGGGTACGGATCTGAATTTCCAATGTCTTACCGCCCGGCCCAAGGACTACGGTATGAATGGATTGATAGCCATTAGGCTTCGGATTAGCAACATAATCATCGAATTCATCCGGCAAATGACGATAGTGAGTATGTACTATCCCCAGAGCCGCGTAACAATCCTGTAAACGTTCAACCACAATCCGCACAGCCCGAACATCAAACAGCTCATCAAATGCCAGTGATTTTTTCTGCATTTTGCGCCAGATGCTGTAGATATGTTTAGGGCGCCCGTATATCTCAGTCGTGACGCCCTCTTTGAGCATATGTTTACGTAATGTATTGACAAAGTGATCAATATACTGCTCACGATCAATGCGCCGCTCATGCAGTAATTTCGCAATTTTTTTATATTCATCAGGATGGAGATAACGGAAGCAGTAATCCTCAAGTTCCCATTTAAGTTGACCAATGCCCAGACGGTTAGCAAGCGGCGCATAAATATTGGAACACTCTTTCGCAGCCAGTACGCGCTCATCTTCAGTCGCCTCTTTAACTTCCCGCAAATGGGCAATCCGCTCTGCCAATTTGATAATGACACAACGAAAATCTTCCACCATTGCCAGTAGCATCCGGCGCACATTATCAACCTGTACAGAGCAGATTGAATCGTGATGAGTGGCTTTTAACTGGCGAATGGCATCCATTTCCATCACGCCTTTCACCAGATTGGTAATCGTGCTGCCAAACGCTTCGGTGACAGTTTCAGCACCGAGTAATTTTGCATCCATTAACGGGAACAGTAACGCCGCACGCATACTGTCGTTATCCATACTTAACGTGGAGAGAATCTCAACCATTTCTACGCCACGCCATAATAGAAGTTCTGAATCAGGATGATTTTGCGCTTTTTCGTGACAATAACGCCAGGTTTCGGCTAATTTCTCACCAATTTGAAGATTCGCTATATTTAAACTCGCGATCCACCGGTTTACTGCAAACTCTCCCGCAGGGGTTAAATGAGCACTTCTTACCGCAACCATAATCTCTCCCGACGACTTCATAACTTTCATCTAGCCATGATCTAACGGCTAAATAGCACCATTGACTCCAAATGGCTTGTATGTGGAAACATGTCCAGCATCCGCACACTGATAATATGATAGCCAGCCTCAAGCAGAATCTTACTGTCCCGTGCCAATGTTGTTGGATTACAAGAGACGTAGACCACTTTTTCAGGGGCCAGCTTGACAATGTGTGACATGACTATTGTCGCACCAGCACGCGCCGGATCTAATAGGACTTTATTAAACCCCAACTTTGCCCAAGGTTGATGACGTATGTCAGCTTCCAAATTTTCATGGCAGAAAGATAGGTTATCCAAATTATTTAATCTGGCATTATATTGCCCATTAGCTACCAGTGTGGCAACCCCTTCGACGCCAACCACCGACTGCACTATTTGACCAATAGGTAAAGTGAAATTCCCCATTCCACAGAACAGATCAAGCACGTTGTCGTTCGGTTGTAAATCGAGCCACTCTATCGCCTGAGCAACCATTTGTTGATTCACCTGATCGTTAACCTGAATAAAATCGCTTGGACTGAAAACCAGTTTCAATCCACCTACCTGATACCAGGGTTCCGGCGGTTCATTCAGCGACTCAAGTGAAGTTTCATCCGCCGCCAGATAGACCGCGACATTATGTTGCACGGAAAATGTGCATAGTTTCTCTTTATCTTCCCATTTCAAGGGATCAAGATGGCGCAATATTATCAATGGACCATTATCTGCCAGCACCAATTCCACATGCCCCAACCGTTTAACCGCTTTCAAATTATTCAGACACTGAGATAATGGCCGCAATAACTGTTCCAATTCAGGCCGCAAAACAGGGCATTCTTTTATAGCAACTAATTCATTGGATTGATTTTGACGAAATCCCATCACCAGTTGGCGCTGTTTTATTTGATAATGTAAACCAAGCCTTGCCCGGCGCCGATAACCATATTCAGGGCCAAGAATCACCGGCTTAGCAGAAACCGTTACACCCGTTTCCCGCCTGATCAGGTGTTCGAGAACGTTGGCTTTACTTTCACGTTGTAAATCGGGTGCAACATGTTGTTGCTGACAACCGCCACATACTCCAAAATGAGGACAACGGGGATTCACACGATATGGACTGTCAGATAAACGCTTAACCAACTTTGCTTTTGCAAACTGTCGCTTCTCTTCCGTTAGTTGTACCTGTGCCTGTTCACCGGGCAATAACCCGGCGATAAAAATAGTTTTACCCTGATGGCGAGCTACGCCCTGCCCCTGGGCATCGAGATTATCAGCAGTAACTGTGATGATATGCCGATTTACTGTTCGGCGATTGGGGGAATAAAATTGCACCATGATTCTTACGGACTATGAATTATTAAGTTCTTATTTTCCCATAATGGACGATTATGACCAAATATAGCTTACGCATCCGCATGATGAGCCTGATCCTAGTTCCAATTTTACTGGTTGGCATGTTTTTCAGTATCTCATTTCTCTGTTATCACTATCGTGAACTGGAAAACCAAATTGTTCGATCTGGGATCAGTATTATTGAACCCCTGTCCATCGCCAGTGAAATTGGCATCAACCTGCATAACCGTGAACGTGTCAATTCATTGATCACCCGGCTTCACCGCAGAAATTCTGAGATAGTTCGGGCGATTGCCATTTTTAACGATGATAATCAGCTATTTGATAGCTCAAACTATAAATACAATTCAGCTCAACTACAGATCTCGCCAGATATGCCTCTTCCAACCACCTTGACAAAAATGGAGGTTAAAAACAGTATTATTTTACGTATGCCCATTATTTCAGAACACCATTTATCCCAGAATCAGCAGCATTCTGACTCCCCATCTTTACATCCGATTGGTTATATCGCCATTGATCTTGATTTACGGTCAGCTCACTTACAGCAATATAAAGAAATCGTTATTTTTATATTACTATTACTCATTTGCCTTGGTTGGGCATCGCTGTTCGCCTACCATTTGGTGCATAAGATCACAAAACCTATCAGCGATATCGTCAGTACTGTCGATAGAATTCGCCAGGGGCAGTTAAACAGCCGTGTCAGTGGGAAATATTTTGGTGAATTAGATACGCTGAAAAACGGCATTAACGCAATGGCAAAATCGCTTTCCCGCTATAAAGAAGATATGCAAAATGATATTGATCAGGCCACGTCGGATCTGCGGGAAACAATGGAGCAATTCGAAATTCAGAACGTTGAACTGGCAATAGCGAAAAAACGCGCACAGGAAGCAGCCAGAATAAAAACGGAATTTCTGGCAAATATGTCTCATGAATTACGCACACCACTTAATGGCGTCATTGGCTTTACCCGCCAAACACTGAAAACACCTTTAACAATACAGCAAACTGAATATCTGTATATTATCGAGCGCTCCGCTAATCATCTACTGAATATTATCAATGACATATTGGATTTTTCGCGGCTTGAAGCGGATAAATTGGTATTAGAAAACGTTCCATTTCTTTTACAGGATATGATTGATGAGGTCATGGTGTTACTGACACTCAGCGCCAAGAGTAAGAATATTCAGCTCACTCACCACATTGATCCCCAAATTCCCAGACTGGTCATAGGCGACCCTATGCGCCTCCAGCAAATACTCACCAATATTATCGGTAACGCGATTAAATTCACTGACCAAGGTTCTGTGGAGATAAAGATCAATCTGCTACAACAGCAACACCATAAAATCAATTTAGAGATTATTGTCAGTGATACAGGCATCGGTATCAGCCCTGAGCAGCAACCTCATCTATTTCAGGCTTTTCACCAAGCAGATGCCAGTATTTCTCGCCGTTATGGCGGTACCGGCCTCGGTCTGGTCATTACAAGGAAACTGATCCGAGAAATGGGCGGAAATATTAGTTTTACCAGCGAGCCAGAAAAAGGTTCTGTTTTCCATTTTGATTTATGGCTAGGGAAAGATGATTTCATTCTGACCGACTCAGAGGTACCACAAAAAGCACTTATCCACCTCCCTCGTTTACCCATGACAGTCATGGCCGTTGACGATAATCCAGCTAACCTCAAACTAATAGGTTCATTACTAGAAGAAATCGTGGAAAAAACCGTGCTATGTAACAGTGGAGAAGAAGCTTTGCAGTCAGCAACCTCTCACCATTTTGATCTTATTTTGATGGATATTCATATGCCAGGTATGGATGGCATCTGTACTTCCAACCGCATCCACCAGCTACCGCAACACCGCAGTACACCGATCATTGCGGTTACAGCTTATACCTGCCGACCAAAGAGCGATACAGATCAATCTCCATTTGAGGATTTCCTGACCAAACCTCTCGATGAAGATCGTCTGAGAGCAGTGTTAGATCGCTACGTTAAGACGACAGAATCACAACATATTAACTGGTCATTAGCGTTACAACAGGCCACCGGAAAAGAACAGTTGGCTGTAGATATGCTACAAATGTTGGTAGATTTACTGCCAACAATTAAAACAATCACAGAAAAAGTTTTGTCAGGGGAAACGGAGGAAGATTATCAGCAGCAGATCCATAAACTACACGGTAGCTGCTGTTATAGTGGCGTGCCACAACTTAAAGCTCTCTGCCAATTAATTGAACAACAATTACAACAAGGCGTTCAATTAACCGATATAGAACCTGAATTGTTGGAACTGACAGATGAAATTGATCATGTCCTTAGCGCCGCAAAAAAAATATTGAGTCGCGGCGAGAATCTTAACTACACACAATAAACTTACGATACTCTTCATAAGCATAATTATCTGTCATGCCACTGATGTAATCCTGAATAAGACGAGCGCGATAATAGAATTCGAGCAGGTCTTTTTCAGCTTGGTCAGTGGCAACAATTTTCTCTACTGCTTCACCATAAGCGAGACGATGCTTGGTGGAAAGTTTGTGTAGCAGCCGAGTTTCCATAAAATAATCTTTGTGGAAATTGTTCTGGTTCAGTTCCACAAAATCCTGACGGGGCATTTTCAATAACGGGCAATAAAAATCTAATAACCCATTAATGACTCGGTATCCCTGCAACTCTAATTTTTCAATCTCTGGATGATTAAATACTCTCTTACAAGCAATGTTTTTCAACGTCCTAAGCAACCGATGCTCCTCGCTCTTATCTTCAAGTAGTGCTTGATTAAATGAGCCCTCAAAAACAGCCGGCAGATGATCAATAAAACGACGAGCAGTATAAGGAACAAGTTTGCCGGTAATATAAACCCGCAAATACATAAAAAATTGATCCTGCTGGCTTCGACGTAATTCGTTACCGTGAGTTCCCTTGTACGCCTTTCTGACCGTTAAGTCGAATAGATCCCCGGCCCGATGACCGCCATTTTCTTGCCACTCCTGTTCCAAATATCCCATCAGTGTATCGACGCTGAAAATCTTTTTTTCAACAGCATCATCCAAATCAGCAATGCAATAAGAGATATCATCTGCTGCTTCCATAATATAAGTCAGTGGGAAGCGACAGAACTCACCCATTTTAAGCTCACGACGTAATTCGCGAACAAAATGCTCCTCCGACCAATAAAAACCTGGCTTTTTCATCAAATAATTAAATTGATTTGGTGTTTCTTCAAGACGAAAAGCAGGGCAAGTATATTTTAGAATACAACCAACCTGAGCATAAGTCAGATTGAGTTTTAATAAGCTATGCACCATACGGATAGCCTGAGCATTCCCTTCAAACTGACATAAATCTTTACGCAACTGGCGACGAAAGAGATCTTTTTTCACATCACCACATAAACGCAATTCGAAGATTTCGCATCGATCTTCTCGCTTAATATTTTCCAGGGAAAAATTAAGATCGAGCTTTTTGGCAAACCAATCTTTAATTGCCGCTTCACCAAAATGACCAAATGGTGGATTACCAATATCATGCATTAAACAAGCCATTTCAATCAAACTTTCAAATGATAATAGCCGTTTATCCAACCCGTAATCGGCCAGCAAATTACGCGTTTTCAATTCATTAATAATCGTTTTCGAAATATAGCGCCCAACCTGTTGCACTTCCAATGAATGCGTCAAGCGACTGCGGACAGCGGCATTATTTTCCAGCGGAAAAACCTGTGTTTTTTGCTGTAAACGACGAATAGCCGCTGAATTCATAATTCGCCCACGATCACTTTCAAACTGGCGAATAACCTGCTCTTCATCATTAGAATCAACATGATACTGACGGTATTTACGCTGATAGTTAAGCTTCTGACTAAAGTCTATCCCGGACATTTATCCTCCGACTTGTGAGATAGCACTGTTTTACATCACAGATTATCTGATTGTTCCGTATTAGATGTTAAACTCAAACACGGAATGATTTTATATGATTAATTAATCAACAGCGAGTATGACATCATGAAAGTAGGCGTGATAGGTGCTATGGAGCAAGAAGTGACTTTATTGCGCGATCAAATTGAAGATCGCCAAACATTGTCACGAGGTGGCTGCGAAATCTATACCGGTAAACTCAACGGCGTGGAGATTGCACTGTTAAAATCCGGTATTGGTAAAGTTTCTGCTGCAATTGGTACAACTTTACTGCTTGAACATTGTCAGCCTGATGTAATTATTAACACCGGATCAGCGGGTGGCCTTGATCCGAAACTGCAAATCGGTGATATCGTGGTATCCCGCGAAGTTCGCTATCATGATGCTGATGTTACCGCTTTTGGTTATGAGCCCGGCCAGATGGCGCAATGCCCCCCAGCTTTCGTGGCGGATGACCAGCTAATTGATCTGGCAGAAAAATGTATTCATTCACTGAATCTGAACGCAGTACGTGGGCTAATTTGCAGCGGTGATGCATTTATTAACGGTGCAGAACCACTAGCGCGTATCCGGGAAACTTTCCCACAAGTGACGGCGGTAGAAATGGAAGCCGCAGCAATAGGGCATGTCTGCCATCAATACAACACCCCATTTGTAGTGGTACGTGCTATCTCTGATGTGGCGGATAAAGAATCTCATATCAGCTTTGATGAATTTCTTGCCGTGGCGGCTCGCCAATCTACATTAATGGTCAACGCAATGCTGACAACTCTGAATAAAGACAAATAATATACCCGTTATCTTTCAAGTTGCCTCTTTGTTGGCTGCACTCACTCACCCCGGTCACATAGTTACCTATGCTCCCGGGGATTCGCTCCCTTGCCGTCGCGATGCATCTTGAAATCCATAGGGTATATATTACTGAAAGAATCACGCCCTGATAAATATTTTCGGGCGTGTTTGCGGGCGACATATTTAATGTTTTAAAGAGCACCCTTCAATGAAATGGATAAAAAGCACGGGTTCAATTAGATTATCGCTTTTACTGTTTCTCAGTAGTTTCAGCTATTCTCTGTATGCAGCTCCCTTACGGGTAATCAGTTTATCTCCATCAACGACAGAATTAGCCTATGCCGCCGGGCTAGGTGACAATCTGATTGCCGCCAGCGCCTACTCTGATTATCCCCCTCAAGCCCGTAAACTTGAGCAAGTAGCTAACTGGCAAGGCATCAATCTGGAACGCATTATTACCCTTAAACCTGAGCTGATTCTGGCATGGCGTGGCGGTAATCCCCAACGTCCACTGGAACAACTTGCTACTTTTGGCATTAAAATCTTTTATTCCGATCCCACCACCACCGAACAGATAGCGCAGGATTTAGAACGACTCGCTGAATATAGTCCTCACCCAGAACAAGCAAAAAAATCCGCGACTGAACTTCGTCAACGATTTGCCAATTTGCAACAAAAATATGCCACTACAACCCCCAAACCGGCCTTTTTACAATTCGGCACTTATCCTCTGTTCACTGCTTCAGGACATACACTGCAAAGTGAAGTGCTTTCTATCTGTGGCGGCAGAAATATTTTTGCCAACAGCCCTGTTCCCTGGCCTCAAGTCAGTCGTGAACAAGTACTCATCAGGAAACCTGAAATAATTGTTATCAGTGGTGGACAAGAACAGGTCAAATTAATTGAAAATTTCTGGCATCCACAATTGCGTGCCAAAGTCATTACATTACATGAAGATTGGTTTCACCGCGCGGGACCGCGCATCATTCTGGCAGCCGAACAGCTATGCCAGCAATTGAATGACAAGGATTCTTGATAAAGCAAAATCGTTTAATAGGATTGCAAGAGGATTCCCGAAGATGGGTCATAATATTCAGACCCATTACGGGAAATCGCCTGGAATCAGATACTGAAAGAAGAACCACAACCACAAGTTGTCTTAGCATTAGGGTTCGTGACGATAAAACGTGAACCTTCCAAACCTTCGGTATAATCAACACAACCGCCAACCAAATATTGTAGGCTCATCGGATCAACAACCAACTCCACACCTTGTTTCTCAATGGTCATATCACCTTCATTTATTTGATCATCAAAGGTAAAACCATACTGAAAGCCACTGCATCCACCACCGGTGATATAAACCCGTAAACGCAAGTTTGGGTTTTCTTCATCCGAAACCAAAATTTTCACTTTGTTAGCTGCGGCATCCGTAAACTGCAAAGGTAATGCGATATTATCGCTCATCATTTTTACTCCAGACTGGAACTCGGCAAAAATATTCAGAAGACAACAAAAATTTGCCGATCATTAATAACTCGGATTATCCAATACCTGATTGGTTCATTCAAGTATTGTCATTTTGACAACACACGAACCGCCAAAAAATTATCACACATTTGTTTACCATCACTGCTACCTTAGCGACAAACGCTGGCTTTTTACGATAGCTTCAAAGATCAGTAAACCGTCACGTGTAGTTAAACCCTCCGTCAATCAATTAACAATTAAGAAAGAAAAAATATTGATTTATCATCATAATTAGTTACTTTATTGAATATTTTTCAAAGTAGCCATATGGAGTTCCTATGCGAAAAATGTTGCCACTGATGCTTGCTGTCACCTTGACAGGTTGTGCCGCTCATAGCAAACAAGCCGATATTGACAGCTATAGCTCGAAAAAAATTAATGAAATTATAGAAAACCAAGTAAAACCGGGAAACAAAGATAATCCCGGAGAAATAATAAAAAACGTCTCTTATCAATTACTGGGCACACCTTATGCCGCAAATAAACTTATTGGCTCCCCTACTGAACCTGAAAAATTAGTTATAGACTTCAACGGGCTAGACTGTTTTACTTTCCTTGATTATGTAGAATCGCTAAGAAAATCCAACGACCAAAGTGATTTTGTAAAAAATCTCATCCAGACAAGATATATCGACGGAAAGATTAGCTTTTTACAAAGAAAACACTTCTTTACAGATTGGTCAATCAGAGAAAAATTAAATGCCAAAGATGTAACGGATGAAATAAGTTCTTCTTACATAAAAATCACAAAAAGCCTGAATAAAAAGGCTGATGGTAGCGAATATATCCCCGGACTGGGTGTTACCAAAAGAGATATCAAATATATTCCAGGCGATAAAGTCAACGATGCCGTTATTAAAAACCTAAAAACGGGTGATTATATAGGAATATATACCCATCTTGCCGGATTGGATGTCACACATACAGGGATTTTTATTATGACAGATCATGGCCCAATGCTGAGGAATGCATCCTCACTTGCTGCGAATAAAAAAGTTGTCGATTCACCATTTCTTGATTACGTGAAGAATAAACCCGGAATTATCGTTCTAAGAGCATTATAATCCGAGGGGCAAGCGACAACCCCACTTAAAAATAGATTCAGGAGCCTTTCATGAGCCAATCCGACATCCTCTATTCTCAGGCAAAGCAACTTATTCCCGGTGGCGTCAACTCTCCGGTACGTGCATTTAATGGTGTTGGCGGTACTCCGTTGTTTATCAAACATGCTGATGGCGCTTATCTCTATGATGTTGATGGTAAAGCCTATATCGATTATGTCGGTTCCTGGGGGCCAATGGTACTGGGACATAACCACAGCACTATCCGTAATGCTGTCATCAAAGCCGCAGAACAAGGATTGAGTTTTGGCGCACCAACTGCCGCCGAAGTAGAAATGGCACAGTTGGTGACTGAACTGGTGCCATCAATGGATATGGTGCGCATGGTTAACTCAGGCACAGAGGCGACCATGAGTGCTATCCGTCTGGCCCGTGGCTATACCCATCGCGATAAGATCATCAAATTCGAAGGTTGCTATCACGGCCATGCTGATTGCTTGCTGGTGAAAGCCGGTTCTGGCGCATTGACCATCGGCCAACCAAATTCGCCAGGCGTTCCGGTTGATTTCGTCAAACATACGCTGACCTGTACCTATAACGATTTGAGTTCAGTTCGAGAAGCGTTTGAACAATATCCCGAAGAGATCGCCTGTATTATCGTCGAACCGGTTGCGGGCAATATGAACTGCGTACCGCCACAACCAGAATTTCTACCCGGTTTGCGCGCGCTGTGTGATGAGTTCGGTGCTCTGTTGATTATTGATGAAGTGATGACAGGTTTCCGCGTCGCCCTCTCCGGCGCACAATCTCATTACGGTGTCGAACCCGATATAACTTGCCTTGGCAAAATCATTGGCGGCGGTATGCCCGTTGGCGCTTTCGGTGGACGCTATGAAGTGATGGAGAAATTAGCGCCAATTGGCCCCGTTTATCAGGCGGGAACTTTATCCGGCAACCCGATTGCAATGGCTGCCGGCCTTGCTTGTCTGAAAGAAGTTTCTCAACCCGGTGTACATCAACGCTTGACCGAGCTAACAGATAATCTGGCTGCCGGCCTGACGGAAGCAGCAAAAGCGGCCAGTATTCCTCTGGTGGTTAACCATGTCGGCGGTATGTTCGGCATTTTCTTTACCGATGCAGAAACCGTCACTTGCTATCAGGATGTGATGAATTGCGATATTGAGCGTTTTAAACATTTCTTCCACCTGATGCTTGATGAAGGAATTTATTTAGCACCTTCTGCATTTGAAGCGGGTTTTATGTCTATTGCTCATACTGATGAAGATATTCAGCGTACTGTTAATGCAGCCGCTCGCTGCTTTGCCAAGCTAAAATAATTTCTTTTTTTCAAATAATAGCGCCGTATTTTTACGGCGCTTATTCTTTCCATCCTTCGAATGGATCACAGGATTGTTCTTGCTGACACC
Source organism: Photorhabdus sp. RM96S (assembly GCF_042879335.1). Lineage (NCBI taxonomy): Bacteria > Pseudomonadati > Pseudomonadota > Gammaproteobacteria > Enterobacterales > Morganellaceae > Photorhabdus > Photorhabdus sp. RM96S. The sequence goes on from NZ_JBHFKT010000004.1 coordinate 89,767, forward strand.
ACTCTTCTTTATTCAGAAAATCATCAGCAACAGTTGTTCCCTTCAATGCCGCAAAAAATCCGGTCCAATCGTGTGGCTTACAGGACAGTATTACATCTCCTGTTTCAGGATCTTTTCGAATAAAAACTTTATTAGAGTCAAACCAATAAGCTGCTGGCAAGCATACCGCTTGACTCTTCCCATCCATAAATAATTTAGCTTTATGGCTCATACAACCTCCTGATATTGATTGGAATACCCCAGAGCTTATCACAAATATTAATACATAAATCAAAAGAGATTTGATAATCATGAAACAGATGTCACGATTGGCTTCATCCCTGAGGCCAATCTCTTCATATCTTAGAAAAAGTCACCCATAAAACTGACTAATACTCTCTTTTTCTTGGCCGGATACGATGACATTTAACAACCGTTCATAATATGTAGCCATCCTATCAATGACTGATTCTGTATACAGTTCAGGATTGTAATTGAGTTCACAACTGATATTTTGTGGCATGTATAAGAAATTCATCCCAAGTGATTCAAAAGGAATTATTTCGGTCTCTATCACTTCCACATCAAGATTTGGCAGTGATAATTTTTCATCTTTAGACATGTCGATAAAATCATAGAAACTTTGTGCATCCAAATAGTTAAACAGAACGTTAAATATATTATCTCTCGCCTTTTCTCCCACCGCGTCAATTACGACAGACATGTGGATATTAGAATTCTCTATGGCGCGATGAATAGACTGACTAACCTGCTTAATGATTCCTTGTAGGCTCATTTCCTTACTGATATTTGATTTTACTATCAAGTCACCCAAGAATAATCCTATTGTTTGATGGCTTTCTATGCGAGTTCGGTCAGCTTTTGGTGAGGTAACAATATGTTGTGATTCACCAGAGTGCATAAAAAGACAAGTGTGGAACAAAGCCATAAATAACATATAAGGTGTGATCTTCTGGGTTTCACAATATTGCAAAACAGCTTTATCCAGCGAATCTGGTATTTTGATATGACGGGCGTGAGACCGATATTTTGAAGCCAGATGTTTTCTGAAAGAAACAGGAAAATCGCGTTCTGGATTAACATCATAAAATTGTTGTTGCCAGAATTTAATTTGTTTTTTAGCTGCCTCAGTCGCATGGATTTCTTGCAAGTCATAAACATAACCAGAATATTGCATGGCAACGGGTAGCAATGTGTTTTCTTGCCCCTGTGAATAAGCCGTATATAACTGTTTAAATTCATTCATAATGATATTGACAGACCACCCATCGGAGATAATATGGTGTACGTCAATAAATAATACCGTGATTGTTTCCGAAACAGGCAGTAGGAATGTCTTGATTAGCGGGCCATTATAAACATCAAAAGGTGTTCTTAATTTCTCTTCCCAGAGCTTATTAATTTCAATAATGATTTGTTCTCTCTCGATTCCTCTTGGTAACGCTTCAATAACTTGAAGATTAATTTTAATACTGTTATCAGGCTGCATGAAAATTTGCCCATTTTCTTTATAAAACTTAAAACGCAAACTTTCATGTCGCGCTAAAATGGTATTTAAACTTTTTTCCAACGCACTGTGATTCAATTCTCCTTCCATCAGCAAAGTAATGGGTACGTGGAAACTGTCCTCCAACAATGCTTCTTGAATAAAATACCAATACATTTTCTGACAATAAGAAATAGGCATTTTTCCATCAAATGTATTGTGATCAGATATATTGTGTGTTGTCTTCGGTGCGGATATTTCATGCTTATGACTGTGACGAATTACACTGGCAATCTGAGCAATGGTTGGATTTGCAAATAACTCATGCATACTGAAATTATTGGTCAAAGTATTTCTTATGGAAGCGGTTATTTTAACTGCCAAGAGTGAGTGACCACCGAGTGAGAAGAAATTATCATAAATACCAATTAGATTGATTTTTAGATGTTCTTGCCATAACTGACAAAGTTTTTCCTCGATTTCATCTCTCGGTGCAATATAAGCCTGACGACGTAAGTCATTTTCATCTGGAATGGGTAACGCTTTTTTATCCACTTTATTATTCAAATTCAGTGGAATACGTTCCAATGGGATATAGAGACTGGGCACCATATAGTCAGGTAGTTGTTTTTTCAAGGCGGATTCCAGTAGCTCTGCAAGTTCTCCACTAATAGCAGGAAGTAGCAGGTAATCAGCTAAATGCGTTTGGCTGTAATCTGCATTAAAAGCGGCTGCTTTCTCCGCCAGCCAATTCGTACTCGGGCAAACATAAGCAATGAGTTTCCTATCCTCACTGTCATAACCATCAGCGATCACGGCAGCATTACTTAAAATCTCCTGCCCCGCCAACACCGATTCGATTTCCCCCAATTCAATACGATGGCTGCGAATTTTAACCTGCGAATCCAGGCGGCCAATGAATTCCAACTCACCTTCTGGCGTCCAGCGTACTAAATCACCAGTACAGTAAAGTCGGTCTGCCGGGTCGGTACTGAAGGGATCTCGGATAAATTGTTTTTCCGTGATATCCGGTGCATTCCGGTAACCGCGTGCCAGTTGAATGCCACCGATATGCAGTTCCCCGACAGCCCCAAGAGGCACCAGATTACCGTCGGAATTCAGGATACGCATCACAGTATTAGGCAACGGTTTTCCAATCGTCACTCGCTTATCTGCTGTTAATAAGGCGGAGGTCACAATCGAAGTACATTCTGTTGGGCCATAAACGTTAAACAGCTTTCTGCCCTGCGACCACTGCGCGGCAATATGCGGCGCCACAGCCTCCCCTGCCAGCAACAAGGTTGAAATTGTGCGCCATTTGTTAAAATCCAAGTGAGGTAACAGCGCCGGCGGGAGTACAGCGTGGGTAATGTGGTGTTTTTCAACCATCTCATCCAGCCATTCAGGCGAACGGCGGTGTGTTTCTGAAATCAAATACAATGTGGCGCCATAGGCCAAGGTCATTGCCATTTCCAACACTGCGGCGTCGAAGCTCCAGGAAGCAAACTGCAACCCGCGAATATCAGCATCCGCACCAAATAACGCGGCTTGTGCTTGCGCCAGATTCACCCAACCCTTGTGCTCCAGCATCGCTCCTTTTGGTCGGCCAGTAGAACCAGAGGTATAAATGACATAGGCCAGATGATTTTCTGTCAGGGGCACTGAACGATGAACGATATTGCCAGTGGGCAGGTTCTGCACATGTGACTGTACCGTTTCAGCATCCAGACAGATAACGCGTTGCTGGCTGATAGGCAATTTATCAACCAGCGGTGTTTCGGTCAGGATAAATTCAGCGCCGCTATGCTCCAACATGTATTGCAGGCGGGCTTGCGGATAACTGGCATCCAAAGGCACATAAGCTCCACCCGCTTTGAGGATGCTCAGCAGTGCAATCACCGTTTGCAATGACCGGGGAAGGCAAATTGCAACCAGAATATCTGGCTGGATACCCTGCTCAATCAAGTAATGCGCCAACTGATTGGCCTGAGCATTAACAGCCTGATAACTTAAAGACTCTTCACCAAAAACCAACGCGGTTTTTTCAGGATTCAGTGCCACCTGTTCTTCAAACAACTCATGAAAGCAGCGCCCTTGTGGGTAATGGTTCTGTGGCCCATTTAATTCATGCAGTAAGGTATGCTGTTCAGCTTCTGTCAATAATGGGAGTTCATGAATGGAGGGTTCTTTATTTACTGAATCATCTGTCATCACCTCAACAATGCCAGAAAGCAAGGTTTCGTAATTGGCGATAAATCTTTCAATGGTACTGCTATAAAACAGACTCGTATTTGAAATCCATATTATAGATAATTCGCCCGTCTGTTCTTCCTCAAAAACATGGATTTCCAAATCAAACCGAGTCGTTCTAAGTAAATTATCCTCGGATTCAATAATATTATCCTGTTCCAGTATTGTGTCACGTTGGTTATTCTGTACTGCAAACATGATTTGGAAGATGGGGTTATGGTTTGGGTTCCGTTCCGGACTGAGCTTTTCTACCAACATCTCAAACGGCAAATCTTGATGTTCGTAAGCATCCAGAATGGTACGGCTGTTTTGTTTTAATAATTCACTGAACGTCGGCTGACCGGATAAATCTGTTCTGATAACCAATGAATTAACAAAAAAACCGATCAGCGGTTCAATATCAGGATGTTGTCTGCCGGCAATTACTGTTCCAACCAGAATATCTTTCTCATTACTATAGCGGCTCAGCAATACAGTAAAAGCCGTTTCCAGAAACATGAATAAGGTAACGTTATGCTTAGCACACAGTCCTCTAATTGCTTGGGTTAACCGCGAGGAAATATGTTGTGTATGAAAACACCCTTCGATATTTTGTTTCTCTGGCCGTGGATTATCCAGCGGCACACGGTGGACTGGTGAAATTCCGGCTAACTGCTTCTGCCAATATATCAGCTGTTTTTTCAGCATATCACCTTGCAGCCAGCCCTGTTGCCACTGGGCATAATCGGCATATTGAATTTTCAGCGGCGGTAGCAGATTTGTCTCACCCTGACAATAAGCTTTGTATAACGTGAAAAATTCATGGAGAAATATTGCCATCGACCAGCCATCGAAGGCGATATGATGTATCGTATAAATAATAAGGTAATCATTTTCTGCCAATTTTATTAACCTAATGCGCAGCATCAAATCTGTATTAAGGTTAAAAATCAGATTCTCTTCTTCCTTACTGAGTTGTTTTACCTGATCGTTTTTTTCAGTTTCAGGTAACGCAGATAAATCATGATGTGTAATAGGTAAATCGAAATCCGTGGCAATAAATTGCCGCGGCTCGTTATTGATGATTTTAAAATGGGTACGCAAGACTTCATGGCGTTCAAGTAATGCCTTAACGGCTGCCTCAAACGCCTTTATGTTAATGGATTCCCGCAGCCTGAAATCCCCCATACAGTTATACTTGGGGCTGCCTCCATCCAGCTGATCAATAAACCATAAACGCTGTTGAGCAAATGAAAGCGGATAATGTTCTGCTTTGCCATCACGCCGAATATCTTGCAAAAAGTGATGCGTTTTAGTTTGCTCTTCTGAATCGAGCTGGTTCAGAAAATCAATCAACTCCTGTTTATGCCATTTCCATTCACTGAGCAAAGCGGGTGAAATACTGCTGCGGCTGGTCTCGTATTGTAAACGGTTATCAGTAACGAACAGCGTAATTCCCTGATCTAAAGCCTCATTGACAATTCGCGCTGCATTTTTCATATATCACCTTTCAACAGTTCTTGTGCTGTTTCTTTCCCAGCCTGAAAATGTTTTCTTTTTTCTTTGATAAGATGAATAGTGACAACCTGTGATAGCTGCTCAAGTGTCGGGTGTTCAAAAACACTTCTCAACGGAACTTCTATTTCTAATTCGTTACGTATTGAACTAATAAGGCGCGTTGCCTGAAGTGAATGTCCACCCAAGGTGAAGAAATTGTCATAGATGCCTACTTGGCTGACATTCAATAACCGCTTCCATAACTGGCCGATCTTAATTTCTATTTCATTTCTTGGCGCCACATAGTTTTGTCGGCGTAAATCGTCTTCATTTGGGATCGGTAACGCTTTTTTATCCACTTTATTATTTAACGTGAGTGGCATTCGTTCCAAAGGAATATAGAGACCTGGAACCATATATTCTGGCAATTGTTGTTTCAGTGCGGATTCGAGTAATTCTGAAAGTTCCCCACTAATGGCCGAAATTTGCGGATAATTAGCTAAATGGGTTTGATTATAGTCAACACGTGCTTGTACAGGTGGTAACTCTCCACGACTAAAAATCACATCCAGTAAATCAGGTTGCTGTTGTGACCATGTAATGCCGCATTGATAACCACATTGTTCAGCATATTGCAGTAAGGATTCGAATTCCTGAACCTGTTGTAATGCCTGTGGGGAGAAACTACCGACATTTGCTGGTGGCGTTATCATCTGATTGGCTGACCAGTGACGCAGACCTTCTGCCAAAGTGAGGTCATCTTTAATTCTGGCGTTGGGGATACCTGAAATACCCAATATATCCTCCGTGCCCATCTGCAACAAATTACGCAGACTTTCAAAAGAATCGAAATTATGCCAATTTGAAAGCAATTCATTACAAGATTTGGTATTTTCACCTCTTTTGTGCAATATGACATCATAACGATAACGCAACATTTCATTGTCGCCGATGCCACGTTTAACCAGAATATCAACCCGGCCAATTTCAGGGTAACGCTCCGGTAATTGGGCAAAATAAGTTGGACTGAGTAAAAACTCGGGTTCTTGTTGTAAACGCCGCTGAATACGGTTCGCCAGCGCCCCTACCTGAATACGTTGCCCGTTAAGATGACTTTGCTCTATCGCTGTAGCATGGGCGGTTAATAGATCTAAGTTGCGGATATCTCCCAACAAAATTTTCCCACCCGCTTCAACCGCCGGTATTAACTGTTCAAGTACTCTTTCCAGATATTGAACATTAGGGAAATATTGGACAACAGAGTTAATCACGACAGTATCAAATTCATCAGCACTCAATGTTCCTAAGTTGAGTGCATCTCCTCTTCTGAGCTGCACATGTGACCAGCCACGTTGTTGCAGAATATGTTGATGCCGATTTAAAACCTCAGCCGAAATATCGGTCGCCACCACTGATTCGCACCATTCAGCATAGCGATACAACAATAATCCGGTACCACAACCAATTTCCAGTAAGCGATGAGGATGCAGGGCTTTAATCCTGTGCATGATTCCTGCTAACCATTCCTCCATTTGCTCAAGGGCAATCGGCTGTTCAGTATAGCTGTTCATCCAGCCGCCGAAATCACTGTCTAATGCGACTACATCACCTTTCTGAGCGCTCCCTTTTTGAGTATTAGCCGTTGTGGGTTGACGGTACTGCTCATCAAAAATTTCTGTCCAGTTCTCAACGCTGCTTGCGTTAAATTCAACAGCTTTTTCACCTAACCACCCTGTACTTGGGCAGACATACGCAATGAGTTTTTTATCTTCATCTTGACCATAAGCGATCACAACAGCACTACTTAAAGCATCATGCCCGGACAAAACTGTCTCGATTTCACCCAACTCTATGCGGTGACTACGGATCTTAACCTGAGAGTCAACACGGCCGATAAATTCCAACTGACCATCCGGTGTCCAGCGTACTAAATCGCCGGTTCGATAAAGCCTGTTTTCCCTGCCATCCGTTGAGTGTGAGCTGAATGGATCACGGATAAACTGCCTTGCTGTGATTTCCGGTGAGTTTCGGTAACCGCGTGCTAACTGAACACCGCCAATATACAGTTCCCCGATAACGCCCATCGGAGCCAAATTACCTTCCGGATCAAGAATACGCATCACAACGTTAGGCAAAGGTTTTCCAATCGTAATCTTCTCGTCAGTTAATAAAGCTGTGGTGACAATGGATGTACATTCTGTCGGGCCATATACGTTAAACAGGTTTCTATTCTGTGACCAACGAACAGCAATCTGTGGTGGCACGGCTTCACCCGCCAAAAGCAAAGTTGAGACAGAACGCCATTTGTTAAAATTCAGATGAGGAAGTAGCGCCGGGGGTAGTACAGCATGAGTTATCTGATGTTTTTCAACCACTTCATCCAACAATTCAGGGGAACGCCGTTGGGTTTCGGAAATCAAATACAGTGTTGCGCCATAGGCCAATGTCATAGACATCTCTAAGATCATGGCGTCAAAACTCCAGGAGGCAAACTGCAACCCCCGGCAATGTGAGTCAATGCCAAATAAATCGGCTTGCGAGAATGCCAGATTAACCCACCCTCTATGTTCCAGCATCACCCCTTTCGGTTTACCAGTAGAGCCGGAAGTATAAATCACATAAGCCAGATGATTTTCCGTGAGCGGAAGTGGACGCTCAGTAATATTATCTGTAGGCATATGTTGTAGCTGAGACTGTACTATCTCTGTATCCAGACAAATCACTTTCTGCTGGCTAATTGGCAGTTTTTCAACGAGGTGAGTTTCGGTCAGGATGAATTCGACTTCACTGTGATCCAACATATATTGGAGGCGGGCTTTCGGATAACTGGGGTCTAACGGTACATAAGCGCCACCCGCTTTAAGAATACCCAATAATGCCACAACAGCTTGCAATGACCTTGGTATGCAAAGTGCAACCAACGTGTCCGGTATGATCCCTTGTTCAAGCAGATAATGTGCCAATTGGTTAGCTTGCTCATTTAATGACTGATAGCTCAGGGTGTCATCGCCAAGAATCAGGGCATTTTTTTCAGAGTGTTGTGATACCCGCTCTTCGAAGAGTTCATGGAAACATTTCCCGGTCGGATAAGGAATTTGTGGCCCGCTCCATTCATGCAGTAAGGTATTCCGTTCAGCATCTGCCAATAATGGAAGGTCATGAACGGACGGCTCACTGATACCAGCATGATGCTTCATCACATCAACAATATTGGTCAGCAAAATTTCGTAATTGGTGATTAATCTATTAATGGTCGCATTTCTGAACAGGCTGGTGTCAGAGATCCATCCAATAGATAACTCACCTTCGTCTTCTTCATAAATATGGACTTCCAAATCAAATCGGGTGGTCAGAAGGGAACGTTCTTTAGATGTAACAATGCTATCCTGCTCCAGAGTTGTATCCCGTTGATTATTCTGTACTGCAAACATGATCTGGAAAATAGGATTATAATTTAAATTCCGTTCTGGACTGATTTTCTCCACCAGCATCTCAAAAGGCAGGTCTTGATGTGCATAAGCATCCAGGATCGTACGACTATTTTGTTTTAATAGTTCACTGAATGTAGGCTGACCGGATAAATCCGTTCTTATCACCAGTGAATTGACGAAAAATCCAATCAAAGGCTCAGTGTCACGGTGTCTTCGCCCTGCAAGCGGCATGCCAACCAGAATATCCTTTTCACTACTGTAACGACTCAACAACACAGCAAAAGCCGTTTCCAGAAACATAAATAACGTCACTTCATGTTTAGCGCACAGTGCTCGTATTTCTTGAGTCAAAGCTTTTGAAATACGTTGTGGATGAACATTCCCTTCAAAATTTTGTTTTTCTGGCCGTGGATTATCCAGTGGAAAACGGTGAAGTGGTGAAATACCTGATAATTGGTTTTGCCAGTAATCCAGCTGTTTTTCCAGAATATCCCCTTGCAGCCAGTCCCGTTGCCATTGGGAATAGTCAGTATATTGAACTTGTAATGGCGGCAGAGGATTACCCTCGCCCTGGCAATAAGCACGATATAATGTCAGCAGCTCACTGATAAAGATTGCCAGCGACCAGCCATCACAGGCGATATGATGAATCGTATAGAGAATGAAATAATCATCATCTGTTAATTTCAGCAACCGAATACGCAGCATCAGGTCAGTGCTGAGATTAACAGCTTGTTTCCACTCCTGCTCACCGAGTTGTTTAAGCTGTTGTTCCTGCTCAAATTCTGAAAGTGTGGACAGATCATGTACTGTAATAGGCAAATCATAAGAAGTCGCAATAACCTGCCGTGGCTCATTATCAATAATTTTGAAATAAGTACGCAGCGATTCATGGCGTTCAAGCAATGTTGCTATAGCCGCCTCAAAAGCGTTGAGATTAAGCGACTCTCTCAACCTGAAATCACCTGTGCAGTTATACTGCGGACTACCTTCGGTAAGTTGATCGATTAACCACAAACGCTGTTGAGCAAATGAAAGTGGGTAATGTTCCGCACGATCATAACGCGGAATACCTTGCAGTCGGTGAGTGTCCGAATCCTCTTCTGAATCGATTTGCTTCAGGAAATCAATCAATTCTTGTTTATGTTGTTTCCATTCACTGAGCAGTTCCGGAGGAATGCTATCTCGGCTGGTTTTATATTTCAGTTTGTTATCAATAACAAACAGAGTAATCCCTTGATTTAAAGCTTCATTGATAATTTGTGCCGCATTTTTCATATATCACCTTCCAATAGTTCTTGTGTTGTCTCTTGCCCAGCCTGGAAATGCTTTCTTTTTTCCTTAACCTGATGAATCGTGGCGATTCGTGCTAATCGCTCAAGTGTTGGATACTCAAAGACACTGCTCAACGGTATTTCAATGTTTAGATCATTGCGTATTAAGCTGATAAGGCGGGTTGCCTGAAGAGAGTGACCACCCAACATGAAAAAGTTGTCATAAATGCTGACTTGGCTAACACCCAACACTTCTTGCCATAACTGGCTAATTTTTCTCTCCACTTCATTTCTTGGCGCAACATAACTTTGTTGTCGGAAATCATTTTCATTTGGAACAGGCAACGCTTTTTTGTCCACTTTGTTATTTAACGTGAGTGGCATTCGCTCTAGCGGAATATAAAGGCTTGGAACCATGTATTCTGGTAATTGTTTTTTCAGTGCTGATTCAAGTAGCTCCGAAAGTTCAATTTTAATATCGGAAGACTGAGATGCGTTGTCGGCATTAAATTTCAGCCCTTTTTTATCCAGCCAATCTTTGGTTGGACAAACATAGGCAATCAATCTTTTATCGTTCCCATAAGTAATAACCGCAGCACTGCTTAAGGCGTCATGTCCGGCCAATGCAGTTTCGATTTCTCCCAACTCAATCCTAAATCCTCTAATCTTGACTTGAGAGTCAATCCGACCAATAAATTCCACACTACCATCAGGCAACCAACGGGCTAAATCTCCCGTTCGGTATAAACGTAAGGATTGGGAATTGTCCGTTAAATCAGTAATAAATTTCGTTACGTTTGTTTCAGGGGCATTCAAGTACCCACGCGCCAGTTGGATGCCACCAATATATAATTCCCCGGCAACACCAATAGGTACTAGATTGCCTGATGGATCAAGAATACGAATAACGGTATTGGGCAATGGTTTCCCAATCGTAATTTTGTCATCAGTTAATAAGCCCGAAGTCACAATGGCAGTACACTCTGTCGGGCCATATACATTGAACAGTTTTCTGCCCTGTGACCAACGAACAGCGCTCTGTGGTGGTACAGCTTCCCCCGCTAAAAGCAAGGTTGAAACGGAACGCCATTTATTAAAGTCCAGATAAGGCAGCAAAGCAGGAGGTAATACAGCATGGGTAATCTGATGTTTATCAACTAACTCATCCAAATATTCAGGGGTATGCTGTTGGGTTTCTGAAATTAAATAAAGTGCTGCTCCATACGCCAATGTCATAGATATTTCTAAGATCATGGCATCAAAACTCCAGGAGGCGAACTGCAATCCCCGGCTATATGAATCAACACCAAATAAACCCGCCTGTGAAAGTGCCAGATTTACCCACCCCTTATGTTCCAACATAACCCCTTTCGGTTTACCCGTAGAACCAGAGGTATAAATGACGTAAGCCAGATTATTTTCCGTTATTGGGAATGGGCGTTCAGCGATATTGTCCGTAGGCATGTGCTGCAATTGTGATTGCATTGTCTCCGTATCCAAACAGACGACTTTCTGCTGGCTGATTGGGAGTTTTTCTATCAAATCTGTTTCGGTCAGAATGAACTCAGCTTCGCTGTGTTCCAACATATATTGAAGACGAGGTTTCGGATAGCTGGGATCTAACGGCAAATAAGCTCCCCCTGCTTTAATAATCCCCAGTAGCGCTACTACAGCGCGTATTGAACGAGGAATACAGAGTGCGACCAATGCTTCTGGTTTGATATTTTGCTCTGTCAAGTAATAAGCGAGTTGGTTAGCTTGTTTATTTAATTCCTGATAGCTTAATGAATTGCCGTCAAAAATAACTGCTGTTTTTTCAGGATATAGAGCAGCTTGTTCCTCAAACAGTTCATGAAAACAGCCGCCATGTTGGCTATGATCCGGCAGGCCATTCCATTCATGTAACAAAGTGTGTATTTCAGCCTCTGCTAATAGTGGAATGTCATGGACAGAAGGTTCCCTGTGTATCAGATCGGAGCCAATACATGGCTTCATGACACTAACAATATTAGCAAGCAAGGTTTCATAATTAGCGAGCAATCTTTCAATAGTCATATTTCTGAATAAGTTGCTGTCATAAACCCATAAAAGGGATAATCCTCCCTCTTCTTCTTCATAAATATGAATTTCCAAATCAAATCGGACTTTCAAAAGCAGACGTTCTTCAAACTCAATATTATTATCCTGCGCCAGTATCGTATCACGCTGAGTATTCTCCAGAGTAAAAGCGATTTGAAATATAGGGTTATAATTTAAGTTTCGTCCCGGACTCATTTTTTCCACCAGCATTTGAAATGGCAGATCTTGATGTGCATACGCATCCAGGATAGTACGACTGTTCTGCTTTAATAACTCACTGAAAGTGGGCTGACCGGATAAATCCGTTCTGATCACCAGAGAGTTAACAAAAAAACCAATCAAAGGCTCAATATCATGGTGTCTTCTCCCTGCAAGTGGTGTTCCGACCAGAATGTCTTTTTCATTACTGTAACGACTCAACAATACGGCAAAGGCTGTCTCCAGAAACATGAATAATGTGACTTCATGTTGGTGACATAATGCTCTTATTTCTTGTGTTAAATCCTTTGAAATACGTTGATCATTAAGATGCCCCTCAAAACTCTGTTTCTCTGGTCGTGGGTTATCCAGTGGAAGACGGTGAAGTGGAGAAATACCTGATAACTGGGTTTGCCAATAATCCAATTGTTTTTTGAGAATATCACCTTGCAGCCAATTTCGTTGCCATTGAGCATAATCGGTATATTGGATTTTAAGTGGCGGTAATGGGGCTATTTCTCCTTTATTATACGCGCGATATAGGGTAATAAGTTCATTGATAAAGATTTCTATTGACCAACTATCACAGGCAATATGGTGAATGGTATAGATAATCACATAATCATTTTCGGCCAGCTTTATCAGGCGAATACGCAACATCAAATCAGTACTAAGGTTAAAAACCAAGTTATCTTCTTCTTTACTGAATCTTTTGATTTGAGATTCTTGCTCAGTTTCAGAGAATGCAGTCAGATCATGTAGTGTAATGGGTAAATCATAGGAATGTGTTATGACTTGCCGTGGCTCATTATCAATAATTTCAATATGGGTACGTAACGCCTCATGACGCTCAAGCAACGTTTTTACCGCAGCCTTAAAAGCATTGAAATTCAGTTGTTCCCGTAATCTCAAATATCCGGGACAATTATATTGGGGACTACCTTCGGTAAGTTGATCGATAAACCACAGGCGTTGTTGAGCAAATGAGAGTGGATAATGTTCTGCATGACCATCACGTTGGATATTCTGTAATTGATATGTTTGAATTTCTTCTTCTGCATCTATCTGGCTCAAGAAGTCGATCAACTCTTGTTTATAATTCTTCCATTCACTGAATAATTTCGCTGGAATACTATCACGGCTAGTTTCGTATTGTAATCGGTTATCAGCAACAAACAGAGTAATTCCTTGATTTAAAGCCTCATTTACAATTTGCGCTGCATTTTTCATATATCTCCTTGAAAATATAATATCAAATTATTTACACACGTGATTATTTATTATGTCCATAATTATATACCCTATGGATTTCAAGTTGCATCGCGACGGCAAGGGAACGAATCCCTGGGAGCATAGATAACTATGTGACCGGGGTGAGTGAGTGCAGCCAACAAAGAGGCAGCTTGAAAGATGACGGGTATAAAATAACAAATTTTTAATCATGTTAACATATGGGCATCGAAAATCATTAATAACGTTGTTTGATCTTGTTATCAAAATAGCGAAAAAAATAAATCATTTTTCATAATTATAACCACACCCTATTTTATTATTATCTGTTATTCCTATAGGAAATGAATTCAAAAATATTTTCACTTTTTCGCGCAACTGCCACATATACTGGCAGAATGATTTCGTGTCACCGTTTCATACAGAGATTGCACAGGCGTTCAAATTTATTCAGCTAAGGATAATAAACATATAAAATAATAGGTTAATAGGATGACGGGCCAGACAATCATTGACCAGTCGGATTTTATGAATACTGTAATTATCCAAAATTAACGTTAGAGTTTCAGTGTGACAATATTCACCCAAGATATTGATAAATACTTAAATATTCATTACCATTATTTACACAACCTCTTTATTCATTATATATACCCTACGGATTTCAAGATGCATCGCAACGGCAAGGGAGCGAATCCCCGGGAGCATAGCGAACTATGTGACCGGGGTGAGTGAGTGCAGCCAACAAAGAGGCAACTTGAAAGATGACGGGTATATGTAAATTCACTATAAATTACGTTGATAACTTCCATTACCATTCTGGTGTATCCTCTTCAATATGTTTTTTTCTAAGACCAGATGCTCGTTGTCGTTTTTTTCCTTGAAGTTTAGCGAGTTGGATAGGAGATATGCTTTGTTTAGGAAGAAAAAGATTTAATTGTTCGGTTAAGTTTAATGCTGCCATAACGGCAACAAAAATCTCTAATTGGACTTTACCTTTTTCAGCATTCAGTACAGTTTTTCTTGTGACGCCTAAAAGCTTAGCAATTTCAGCTTGAGTCAGATCATTGTTTAGTCGAGCTTGTTTCAAGCGCTCTCCCAATTCTTCTGCAATTGCTAAAGCTGTTTTTTCATGTGATATCATAAAGACCCCAAAATGACACATTAAAACCATTATTATCTATAATGGTCAATTATAAGCACATTATATATCAATCGTAACTTTGTATACTAATGTCCTATTAAAAAGACATTATAGACTTTAATAGTGATAAAATCCTATATACCCTATGGATTTCAAGATGCATCGCGACGGCAAGGGAACGAATCCCCGGGAGCATAGATAACTATGTGACCGGGGTGAGTGAGTGCAGCCAACAAAGAGGCAACTTGAAAGATGACGGGTATATATGGAACATTATGAGATGAGTTGATATAGGTAGAAACTGAATGCACACGTCATTGGATTAACCCGAGGGAATGGCAATTGATTTAGATAAACATAACTAGGCCGTTACTTCATCGATCAATGTCAGAGTAACAGGTGTTAATTTCTTACTGGTCCGGTTAAAAGCCAGAAATATCCCCTCTTTCTGCATATCTAGCGACACATAATAGTCACCAGAATCTCCTCTAGGCTTACTCTTATAAGGAGTTAAACCTTCATTAAAAATTTCCTGATAAGATTTACCCAGGCTATTTATTAACGCTTCAATATTGATCGCCATTATTTATATAACCTCTTAACTCATATCTAACCTCTAGTATATAAACATGGATAATGGTTTATTAACTGCTATCAAATGAAAGTAGAAAAATATTCCAGAAAGCGTTTATACAATATGCTCAAAGATTAATGCATGTACCCGTAAATCAGCCAAATAGAGAAAACGAATTTCTGTATTAGGATATTGCTCACTCAACTTATGTGTATAAGAATCATATCCACCAACAATGCCAATAACAGGGATTTTTTCTGGGCCACCAGCAGAATCTGGTTCCCCCATAAGGGCTCTAACAATTGCTCTATCCATTGAATGTAAAAATGGGTAAGGCAATTCTCCATTATATTCTCCACTACCTTCATAAGCGTTAACAAGTGTAATTTGTACAGATTCTAATATACTTGAATCAGCGTGAAACACTAATGTAAGGCCAACGTCAGGTCCACAATTGAACGTATCAGCATTCTCAAACAGAAACTCAAACTTTCCGGCTGGAATAAGTTTTTTTTCAACTAATTGCTCCACCGTTTGTCCTAAACTTTTAATCATCGTCATAATATCTGCCATTATTCCCCCTTTTTCAGATAGTGTTGAAAGTAAGTGCTCTCACTCGATAATAAGCATCATAAATAAAAATGACTTCCACGTTTGGATAAGATTTTATACTATTTATATAAGCATCGTATCCACCAATAACACCTATAACCGGTGCTTCTATCATATCTTTTGACTCCGTAGGTTCTCCATATTCAGCTCTTATCATTGCCTTATCCATTAAAGGTAAAAATGGATAAGGCAAACTACCATTATATTCATCATGATCACCATGTATATCAATTAGAGTTATCTGGACTGAATTCAATTGCCTAGATTTAGAATCAAAAACTAATGTGATTCCTTTTTCAGGCTCGCAATTGAACGACTCATCCCCTTCAAAGTGAAACTTAAATACTCCTTTAGATATCTCACCATCCTCAACTAACGTTTCCGCGGTTTTTCCAAGATATTTAATTAATTTCGTAATATTAGTCACTATTACTACCCTTATTCTTCATTCAATTAGTGTAGTTCTTCCAATATCTTATATCACTTCTGCTTATTCCGCCTTTGAGATATCTCTACCATGTCACACTTTCAGAACGAAGGATAACGGGGCCGTTCTTCATCGATCAATGTCAGCGTGACATGTGTTAATTTCTTGCTGGTCCGGTTAAAAGCCAGAAATATCCCCTCTTTCTGCATATCTAACGACACATAATCGTCACCAGAATCTCCTCTAGGCTTACTCTTATAAGGAATTAGTCCTTCATCATAAATATCTTGGTAGGCTCTACCTAAGCTATTAATTAACACTTCAATGTTTGTCGCCATCATTTATCCCAAAAATCCAGTGTACAATAGCACAAAATGTCGATATTGAACATGGGTAGTGGTTTATTGGCCTCTACCCAATCGAAGCAAGGAACTGGAAAAAGAATTCCAGATTGAGTTTCCAAAAGAGAACTAATTCTTCCTTTACTAACTCCGTTTTTAAGATGTCTCTATCACGTCACATTTTCAGCACCAAGGAAAGTTATTGTCTCAACTTGCCCAAATAAATCATGAGAGAATTGTATATAAATCATTTCTTCTGATTCAGGTACATTGTAGCGATAGAGGTCTTTCCAACCATATTGACAGTTAAACACCTGACATGGCGGAAAGGACTTAATTGCCGCCCCAAAATACTCCTCAACCCATTCACGCGTCATTGGATTAACCAAAGGGGATGGCAATTGATTTGGATAAACATAACCGGGCCGTTCTTCATCGATCAATGTCAGAGTAACATGTGTTAATTTCTTACTGTTCCGGTCAAAAGCCAAAAATACTCCCTCCTTCTGCATATCTAACGACACATAATCGTCACCAGAATCTCCCCTAGGTTTACTCTTATAAGGAATTAGACCTTCATCAAAAATTTCCTGATAGGTTTTACCCAAACTATTAATTAATGCATTAACATTGATCGCCATTATTTATATAACCTCTGTTTCTGATTTATATCGTGGATCTTCTGGTGAGCACTCTCCAGCTCCTGCTCACTAAACCCTTCTTCCTCTAGGTAGGGTTTTAAGGTATTAAAATTATTGTCTACAGCTTGTTTTAAATTTTCTGCATCCTTCGCTATTTGCTCCGGTGTATTCCGCCCACCAAAGGTTTCACTGTAAATAAGATTCCAAAATAGTGCCGCATTTTATACCACCAATAATTCCATGTATAACAATGTGTTGAAGAAGGTTATGTGTAGCAGAATTATGAAACGTTATTTACTTCTGATGTACTTTCGAGGGAATGATAATAGCTGCAACATCTTTTACTTGTTTGTTTAGTTCTTTTGGTCTCAACATGGGATTTAACCTTTTTGCAGCTGCTTTTATAGCAGCAGCCGAAGGCATATGATCAGCATGCGTTCCATTCCTTAGTCTCCCCGTAAAGTTTCTATATAAATCCACCTCTAACAATTTCACCGGTGGTTTACTCAAATACACATACACCGGCGGCATATTAGGAACGGGGAGGATCAGAATATAATCACGAAAATCCTTCTCTTCCGGCATCAGCAGCGACTCAATATCGCTGCATACTTTATCTGAAACAAATAATAAGAAATTACTCCTCGCTAAAAATTTAAGTGATTATTCCATTTTGGTTAAACCAATTCATCTTCAATTTAACTTCTCAAACTACTGATTGATGAATTGGCTCTTAAGCAAAACCTCCTCTTTATATTAACTACCAACGTACTTCTGAGGTGGGTAAGAATGTCACTGATATAACTTGCTCCAATAAATCATAATCAAACTTCATACCGGTCGGAATACGAAAATCCAGCAATGTATATAACTCAGTCCAGCCAATGTCTTTTTTGAGCCTTTTTCTCGGTGGAAGAAATTTTTCTGGTTTGCCAAATTGTTCATGAACCCACTGTCGGCACATCAATGGAATTAATGGTGAAGGCAGCTCATTAGTAAACTGGTATAAAGAATTCTTCTCGTCAAACAAAGTTAATGTAATTTCTTTTAATCGCTTTCCTTCCCGATGGAAAGACAGAAAGACGCCTGCTTTAACCATATCCAAGCACACTACACTATCACCGGCAAAACCACTTGGTTTCGTTTTATAAGGGATTAACCCTTCACCAAAAATTTCCTGATAAGGTTTACCCAAACTGTTTATTAATGCCTCTACATTGACTGTCATTATTTTTATAGCCTCTTCTCTGATATATCTTCCACTTAGGTTTTCAAATTTTTTACAGGAAAAAATCATATTTTCCTCTCAAAAACCAATCCTCGAACACGCAAATCCTTTAAATATAGGACACGAATATTTGTATCAGGGTATATAGATTGAAGTTTGCGAATATAACAATCATGTCCGCCGACAACACCAATAACAGGAACTTTTGTTTCCTCTGAGGTAACATCAGGTTCGCCTAGCAAAGCTCTAACAGCAACTTTATCCATTGATAGAGTAAACGGAGGAGGCATTTCCCCATGATACATTTCACTATTTCCAGAATGTCTAGAAGTACTAATCAGTGTAAATTCAACTGACCTTAATTTTCTCGATTTATCATCGAATACCAAGATAAGACCAGCCTCAGGTTCATAATTAAACGTATCAGCTCCTTCAAAAAGATATTCAAATTTTCTATCAGAAATAAGTTTTTTTTCAACTAATTGCCCCGCTGTTTGACCCAAATTTTTAATCATCGTCGTAATATCTACCATTATTCATACCACCCTTTTTCTTTATTCAGTCGGTGTAGTTGTCCTAGCGCTTTATCCAACTGCTCATCAGTATAGCCTTCTTCCCGTAGGCCAGGAGCTTGGGCATTAAAATTACTATCTACGGCAGCTTTTAGATCCATTGAATCTTTTACCGTTTTATCTGGAGTATTCCTACCACCATAGGTTTCACTATATTTTTGGTGTACTCGCTTAGGAATCGCAATCGAGATACCCTCTTTTAAAGCATTTTTAATATCTTGCTCTTGAATTTCTTCTCCGTATGTTTTTATTAAAAACTCTCTCAATGCCGCCTGAGAAGGAATATGATCAATATCCAACCCATCATTACGGCTACGTCCAGCCAGATCCTGATATTCTCCCACTTCCAACGGTTTCACCGGCGGTTTACTCAAATACACATACACCGGCGGCATATTAGGAACGGGGAGGATCAGAATATAATCACGAAAATCCTTCTCTTCCGGCATCGGTAACGATTCAATATCGCTGCCCACTTTATCCGGGATCGGCAACACGGTTATTTGCGACGGAATAAACGGCTGTTCTTCATTCCCGGTATGGGCTGGAACCTTGAATTCCTGTTCGTTCGGCGTCCATAAAATTATCGGCCGGTATTCTCCCGGTTCCCAAAACTCGTAATTACCGGTGGTCCGATTCAGCGTCATCATGCGAACCGGCACTTTATCCAGACCACCTTCCGGGCTGACGTGATATCCCTGAACCGTCATCCTGCCGCTTTTTTCATCTCTGATCCAGCGAAAACGTACACGAGTTGGTGCTTTACCGTACTGTTCCGCTATCTGTCTCAGGCGATACGGATCTAAGTAATCCTCCTCACCTTCATTCAGCTTAGGTGAATAAAACAGCCCCATTAACCCAACTGTCACCGGATTCGGTGCCGCCAGCCAACGTCCAGCACTGATAGCGCCGCCGCCAATGTAACGCATCACCAGCGTTTCCCCTTCCGCTACCGCGCTACGAGCAGTGGCGGCCACGGCGGTAGCGGCTACTTCGGCTTTATCTTCACCACTACGGAACCACCGTTTATACCACGGTAATTTTTTATCCTGCGGTTTATCCGGTTCAGGCGGCTGTTTCTTACCTTGCAGAGGCGGTTCTGGTTTTTGCGGCGTCACCGGAGTGGGAGATGACGGAACCTGATATATCGCCATTCTGCCGAAGTTATCCGCCGGTTCGGCTTCGGTTCCGGCATCGGTACAACCTTTACCCCGTAAGCAGGATTTCGCAAACACCGGTATCGGAGGCTCTTTAGTCACAGGAGGTGCGGGCTGAACGTTTCTCGCTTCCTCCACCGGCGACGAGAAATTCTGGGCCGCCATATTAACAGGGGCTGTAGCCCGATTATTGGGCTGCTCCTGCTTCTCATAGCTGTCCATCTCCGAATTGATAAAACTAGCCCGACAGGGGCAAGTACTGACACTATCCAATGTGCCAGCCAACTTACGTCCCATATCAAACACATCTGATACACCACCGACAATCGTATAACTACCGGGATGTTTGCCACAGGTGACCTTATCTCCTTCACGAGCGGTTGCCCGTCCATTAAATGTCATGGTGTGGTCACCGGTAATAATCTGTCCGCCACAGGTTGTCTTATCACCAACGAGCAAGAAATATCCTATTGCCATCTATTCATCTCTCCATTGATTTATAGTATGGAGAGTGGATCTAATTGAAATTATCGTCATATCATTATCACCATGAGTTAATACACATGATTAATAATTCACCATATTTCACTTAAAAAACATATAGAAATATTCTGAAAATTGCTTATTTTATTGTCTCTAACAGGTGTAAAACATCATTTTTTTGCAACAACTTATATGCAATTAAATAACAATTATGGGTATCACCGCCATTGCGATGATCATATATACCCTATGGATTTCAAGATGCATCGCGGCGGCAAGGGAGCGAATCCCCGGGAGCATAGATAACGATGTGACCGGGGTGAGTGAGTGCAGCCAACAAAGAGGCAACTTGAAAGATGACGGGTATAAAGTCGAAAAGATAATGGCGCGGTATGTTTAGGAAACCGGTAAACTCAGAAAATCAAAACGCTGACCAGAAGATCAGCGCTTTGTCATTCATCTCATCAAATAGTTATTATTGACCAAACATCTCTCGCAACCAGCCCGGTGCTTGTTCTTGCTGTTGAACAGGTGCTGATACCGCTGTTTGTTGGCACAAACTCTGTGGGTCATAAGTCCAAACCGGTAATGTTCTCCAGCCACTGCCACTACAGCTAAAACTACCATCCTGATTAACCACCATATCGACAATGCCTTCCGGTGGAATGTTATTCAACATCAACGGCGTCTGATTTTCCAGATAACGGCGATACACATTCAACGCCCCTGTAGCACCTGTCAGATTGGTCGGTTCATTGTTATCTCGGCCAACCCATGCTATCACTACCTCTTTACCATCGATTCCGGCAAACCAGCTATCACGCAGATCATTGGTGGTACCCGTTTTACCCGCCAGATTATAACGACCAAACTTAGCGTTCAGAGAACGAGAAGTTCCATTCGCTACAACCTGCTGCATACCATACAGCGTCAGATAAGCCGCCTGAGCCGGTACAGCCCGTTCAGCCTGTGGGTAACTTTGATATATCACGGTGCCATCTTCCGTGATGACAGAACGTAACGCGGAAAGCGTCGCGCGGTTGCCGCCACTCGCCATCGTCTGATATTCCTGCGCCACTTCTAACGGTGTCAAGCTGAGAGAACCCAGTAACATGGCCGGAACCTGCTGAATTACTTCCTCCGGTACGCCAAGCCGGATTAATGTGTTGCTAACATGATCAAGACCAACCGCCAATCCAAGATTCACCGTAGGAATATTCAATGAACTTGCCAGCCCATCTATCAACATGACACGCCCACGGAAACGACGGTCATAATTTCTCGGTTCCCAAACCTTGCTGTTCGGCTGTTTTACCGCAAGGGGTTCATCCGCCAGCCAGGTATTCAACCGATATTGATCCGGTTCACTCAATGCCGCCAAATAAGTAGAGGGTTTTGCCAGTGAACCAATTGAACGACGCGCCATCATTGCTCGGTTAAATCCAGCATATTGAGGTTGAGAACCACCAACCATCGCCCTGATTTCACCACTGATGCGATCGACAATCACCATTGCCCCTTCAAGGTCAGCAATTTTGCGGGTTTTTCTCAGGCTGGCAATCCCCTCTTCTACTGCGTTTTCAGCCGCATCCTGAGATACCGGGTCCAAAGTAGTGAAGATTTTCACGCCGGACAGATCATTTACTCGATCGCCAAGTCTATCCTGCAATTCCTTACGAACTAGCTGCATAAACGCCGGTTGTGGGGTGATAACACCACCTTTCGGTTTTACCCCCAGTGGACGAGCGCTCAATAACTTATAAAGATCTTCATCAATAATTTGCTGGTTTTGTAACAGTTTGAGCACCACATTACGACGCTGGAGAACGAGTTTAGGATTACGCCACGGATTATAGAGTGAAGCTCCTTTCACCATACCTACCAGCAACGCCTGTTGATCTAAACTCAATTCATCTACGGGACGACCAAAATAATAGAGGCTCGCCAGCGGGAATCCTCGGATCTCCCCATCACCACTTCGGCCTAAATAAACTTCGTTCAGATACAGTTCGAGAATCCGATCTTTGCTGTAACGATAATCCATCAGCACAGCCATATAAGCTTCATTGGCTTTGCGCACCAAAGTGCGCTCATTGGTCAGGAACAAGTTTCTAACCAATTGCTGCGTCAGGGTACTTCCCCCCTGAACGGTACGCCCGGCAGTCAAGTTAGCCAGTGCTGCACGCCCAATGGAAAGAATACGAATACCATCATGTTGATAAAAATGACGATCTTCGGTCGCCAGCAAGGTGTTAACCAGTAAATCGGGGAAACCAGAACGTGGCACAAATAACCGCTGCTCCCCATTAGGAGACTGCAACATGGTAATCAGCTTCGGATCAAGGCGGAAGAACCCAAATTGACGCTGATTTTCCAGATTTTCGATCCCTGCCAGACGGTTATCGCTGAACGTTAGCAAAGCGTGGATCTGCCCCTCTTTACTGTCAGGAAAATTAAACGGGCGGCGTAACATTTCAATGGTTTCACCTCTAACAGAAAACTCCCCAGGACGGGTAATTTTCGTCACCTGGCGATACTGCATCCCTTCCAGCAGATATACCATCTCTTTCTTACTGTAGTTCATGCCCGGTTCAAGATTAACCATGCGACCATAGACTGCCGCAGGTAACTCCCAAACTTTTCCATCAATGCGATCGCGGATTTTAGCATCCAGATAGACACCATAAGCCGCCAGTAATACGGCAAAAATAATAAATATTTTGAATAACAACCAGAACCAACGCCACTTTTTCTTAGGTGGACGGGAATACATTCCTTTCTTTGTCATGGGTTGATCCTCTTCATCATCGTAGTCCTCATCTTCATAGCCATTATTATCATCATCCAACAGATACCGTCTTTTTAATGGCCGTTTACGGCGGGATACCAACTTTTTGCCTTTACGTCCGATTGGTTGACGATCTTCACCAGACATTCCAAAATTCTCCAAAACCGCTCAGATGCTATTAATGGGTTTTCATATTTTTTAATGAATTTATTCACTTACAAAAACAAAGGTTAAATTCTATTATGAATATTTTTTTGTCCGCCGAGTAGGTACCGTATTTGCCGGATCATCCGGCCATAAATGTTTTGGGTAACGCCCTTTCATCTCTTTTTGTACTTCACGATAGGAGCCTTGCCAAAAAGCAGCCAAATCCTGCGTGATCTGCAATGGCCTTTGGGCTGGTGATAAGAGTTCAAGCACCAGCGTTACCCGCCCTTTTGCCAGAGATGGGCTTTGCTGTTCACCATACATTTCCTGCATCCGAACAGATAATACAGGTGGTTTATCACTGAAATAACGGATTGCTATCCGGCTGCCAGTAGGGACAGTGTAATAAATAGGCAGTTCATTATCCAGACACTGTTGTTGTTGCCAATCCAGCAAATTTTCCAGTGCTGGCAATAAATCAATCTATTTCAGCCCCTTCAAATCACGCACACCAGTAAGGAACGGCATTAACCAATCATCAAGAGAAGCCATTAATGGCTCGACGACCTCATATACAGGCAATAAAGACACAAACACTCCATACAAAGAAAGTTAACTTTCAACTGTCGGCATTGTAGCATTGCCCGCTTCAATCTTATGCCATCCGTCATTCAGGAGTTTTTATGGAATTCTATCCGCCCTTACAATCCGCCACACTAGTTCGTCGCTATAAACGTTTCCTGGCTGATGTCATCACACCGGAAGGCGAAACACTGACTATCCACTGCGCCAATACGGGCGCAATGACCGGCTGTGCGATACCGGGAGAGACGGTTTGGTACTCCACCTCTGATAATCCCAAACGTAAATACCCCAACAGTTGGGAATTGACAGAAACACAGGATGGTCACTGGATTTGTGTTAATACGCTCAGAGCAAATGATCTCGTCGCTGAAGCCATTGCACAAAATGCTATTCCAGAATTTTCTGAATATAAAAAAATCAGTCGGGAAGTGAAATATGGCGAAGAGAACAGCCGGATAGATCTGCTATTACAGGCAGAACAGCAAGTTAATTGCTACATTGAAGTGAAATCAGTGACCCTTCTCCAGGAAAATTGTGGCTATTTCCCTGATGCTGTCACGACTCGCGGGCAAAAACACCTACGGGAATTGCAACACATAGCAGAACAAGGGCAAAGGGCTGTTTTATTTTTTGCGGTCTTGCATTCCGGCATCAGGCAGGTCGCGGCGGCTGCACATATTGATCATAATTATTCATCTCTTTTGGAACAAGCGCAAAATTCTGGGGTCGAAGTTATCTGTTACCAGGCCAACATGACAGGAAAAGGGATGGTTTTAGGCGATAAGTTAACTTTTGTACTAAAATGATTAACTTACCGATTCACCTAATATTTGCAGCCAAGTTGTACAAGGTGTAAAGGCATGCAATACATTTGCTTCCACACCATTGTGAAACTAATGGCAGGAACAATTGCCAACCCTTGCTCCATCTGCTATTTATAACGGCCTATTTTTTTCCCCGCTAGGGGTTCGTTTGATAGTGCGTGTGTTAGGAGAAGTATTATGCAAGAAGGGCAAAAACGTAAAACCTCGTCCTTAAGCATTCTCGCCATCGCTGGGGTAGAACCTTACCAAGAGAAGCCAGGTGAAGAATACATGAACGATGCCCAGTTGGCGCATTTCAAGCTAATTCTTGAAGCATGGCGCAATCAACTCAGGGATGAAGTAGATCGTACTGTATCTCATATGCAGGATGAGGCAGCGAACTTCCCTGATCCAGTTGACCGTGCGGCGCAGGAAGAAGAATTCAGTCTTGAATTACGTAACCGCGATCGTGAGCGTAAATTGATTAAGAAGATCGAGAAAACCCTGAAAAAAGTCGAAGATGACGATTTCGGTTTTTGTGAATCCTGCGGCATTGAGATAGGCATCCGTCGTTTGGAAGCCCGTCCAACCGCAGATTTGTGTATTGATTGTAAGACGCTGGCCGAAATCCGTGAAAAACAGATGGCTGGCTAATTAATGGTGTTCCGAATACGGCGTCTTTATGACGCCGTATAAACAACCCCACTGATCTCCACTATGATAAAATCTGAACGTCCCCAGGCTTATATTGGGCGTTTCGCCCCATCACCTTCTGGTGACCTGCATTTTGGTTCATTAATCACTGCCATTGGCAGCTATTTGCAAGCCCGTGCTTGTCAGGGAAAGTGGCTGATACGTATTGATGATATTGATCCGCCCAGAGAAGTTCCCGGTGCTGCCAGCCGGATTCTTCACGCACTTGAACATTACGGTTTACATTGGGATGGTGAAATTCTTTATCAATCTCAGCGCCATGAGGCTTACTGTCATGTCCTTAATCAATTGCAACAACAAGGTTTAAGTTATTACTGCACCTGTACCCGTCAACGCATTCACCAGATTAATGGTTTTTATGATAGAAACTGCCGTGAATTAAATTTGCCCATTGATCATGCAGCAATTCGATTCAAGCAGCGTCATCCGGTTTACGGTTTTGAAGATAAATTACAAGGATATCTGAACGCCGATCCGGTCATGGCTGAAGAGGATTTTATTATTCACCGTCGTGACGGTTTATTTGCCTATAATTTAGTGGTTGTTATTGATGATGATTACCAAGGGGTGACTGAGGTGGTAAGAGGGGCAGATTTGATTGAACCAACTGTCCGCCAAATTGCGCTTTATCAGCAGTTAAATCTCAAAATACCTGACTATATTCATTTACCACTCGCTCTGAATAAGGACGGCAATAAACTTTCCAAACAGAATCATGCTCAGCCGATCCCATTGGATGATCCCCGGCCATTACTGATTGAAGCATTATCTTTCCTTAATCAATCTGTTATAGAAAACTGGCAAGATCTTTCTCGTGATCAATTGTTGCAAAAAGCAACAGCACGTTGGGATCTGGATCGAATTCCACGACAAGGTAAAATGCACGTAGATAACATGAATAAAGTTACGGTTAGTCATAACAACCATTCTCAAAAAATACACAGTAGGCTATGATTAGCCGCTGTTTTTTATTTGTTTTATATGATTAGTTACTTATCGAGGTGTACCATTTTTAACCGAGTAGCAAATTTCTGCCGTAACTTATTGATCCGCGAAGGGAAAAATAACCGCGAACTACAGGCAGCCAGTGAAAGGCCAGTCACCGGATCTGACCGTTCTGCTCAGGAAGAGTACATAACTCTTCACTCTAATCGCCAAAACCCTTATCAACCCTTATCCAATGTGGAGACACCAAGGAAGGTTGAACAGGAGAATCCTCATTCGGATTTATCGATAACGATAATTCCACGGGAACAACATTGTATTTCCCGCAGAGATATCAGTGAAAATGCACTGAAAGTCCTTTACCGTTTGAATAAATCCGGTTTTGAAGCCTATCTGGTTGGCGGTGGTGTCCGTGACTTATTACTCGGTACGAAGCCGAAAGATTTTGATATTGCCACCAATGCCACTCCAGAACAGGTGCGTAAATTATTCCGCAACTGCCGTCTGGTTGGACGCCGCTTTCGCTTAGCTCATATTATGTTTGGTCAGGAAGTGATTGAAGTCGCAACATTCCGTGGTCCACATGAACAAACGGGTTCTGATGATAAAAATCAGTCACAACAAGCACAAAGCGGCATGCTACTGCGGGATAACATCTTCGGCTCAATTGAAGAAGATGCTATGCGCCGCGATTTCACCATAAACAGCCTCTATTATGGTATCAATGATTTCTCTCTGCGTGATTATGCCGGTGGCCTTCATGATCTGGAAACCGGTGTTATCCGCTTGATTGGCGATCCTGAAACCCGCTATCGGGAAGATCCAGTAAGAATGCTGCGCGCGATCCGTTTCGCTAGCAAACTGAATATGACCATCAGCGAAGGTACCGCCGAACCTATTTCTCGTTTGGCTTTTCTGCTGAGTAATATTCCACCTGCCCGTCTGTTTGAAGAATCTTTAAAACTTTTACAAACCGGTCAAGGTTACAGCACTTATAAACTTCTGCGCGAATACCGCCTATTTCAACCACTTTTCCCATTGGTTCAACGCTATTTCACCGAAAATAACGATTCGCCAATGGAACGTATACTCAATCAGGTTTTGAAGAATACCGATTACCGGTTACAAAATGATAAACGGGTTAACCCGGCGTTTTTGTTCGCCGCAATGCTCTGGTATCCACTGGTTGAACATGCGGAAAAGCTGTCTCAAGAAGGTGGCCTGGCTTACTACGATGCTTTTGCATTGGCGATGAATGACATTCTGGATGAGCAATGCCACTCCATTGCCATTCCTAAGCGCCTGACAACCATCATGCGTGATATCTGGCAATTACAGTTACGTCTGCCACGCCGTCATGGTAAGCGGGCGAATAAACTGATGGAACACCCTAAATTCCGTGCTGCCTATGACTTACTGGAACTGAGAGCCAATGTTGAAAATCGCAATGAGCTAAAAGATCTTGTCGATTGGTGGGGAGAATTTCAGCAAGTCAATGCATCACAGCAACGGAGTATGATTTCTGAACTGGGCAGTGAGATTGTTCGTCGTCGTACACGGCCTCGCCGTCACTATAAACCAAGACTGAGCAGGAACAGCTAATAAATTATGGCTCGTGTTTATATCGCTGTTGGTAGCAATCTGGCAGAACCTATGCAGCAAGTAAAAAATGCACTTGCTGCATTAAACGATTTACCGGAAACAGAATGTATTGCCTGCTCCTCACTGTATCGTACTAAACCGATGGGGCCGCAGAATCAACCTGATTTTCTGAATGCGGCAGTCGCACTGGAAACCTCGCTAACACCGGAAGAATTACTCAATCACACTCAGGCGATTGAACTGGCCCAAGGACGGGTAAGAAAAGATGAACGCTGGGGGCCAAGAACACTCGATCTGGATATCATGCTATTTGGCGATCAGGTGATTACTACCGAACGATTGACTGTTCCTCACTACGGACTAAAACAGCGCGAATTTATGCTCTACCCGTTAGCTGAAATTGCCCCTGATCTTATATTTCCTGATGGGGAAGCTTTATCTGAAAGACTGAAACACATCCCAGAAAACGGCCTGACACTCTGGCTGCAACCGCAGTCCTCTGATTCTAATCACTACATATAGGGATCTCAGTTCAGTCCGTGGCCGATTTCTGTACATAACAAGAAAAATTGCAGGAGAAGGAAGATAAATAATGAAACCAATAACCATGACTGATCTGAATCAGCTCAAAAAAGAAAAACGTAAATTCGCGACTATTACCGCTTATGACGCCAGCTTTGCTCACGTGTTTGCCGAGCAAGGTATCAATGTCATGCTGGTTGGCGACTCACTGGGTATGACTGTGCAAGGGGCTGATACCACCATTCCAGTGACGGTTGAAGATATTGTCTATCATACTCGTTGCGTCCGTGCCGGAGCACCTTATACTTTTATCATTGCCGATATGCCTTTCATGAGTTATGCCACACCAGAGCAAAGTTGTGAAAACGCAGCCAAGCTTATGCGTGCTGGCGCTAACATGGTGAAACTTGAAGGCGGTAGCTGGTTATACGATACCATTAGCATGCTTACCGAGCGTTCTGTACCTGTTTGCGCTCATTTAGGGCTAACTCCTCAATCAGTCCATATTCTTGGCGGTTATAAAGTTCAAGGACGTGATGAAGTATCAGCGAATCAATTGATAAAAGATGCAATTACCTTAGAAAAAGCAGGCATACAACTGCTGGTGCTAGAATGCGTACCCGTTGATTTAGCTAAACGTATCACCGATGAATTACAGATCCCGGTAATTGGTATTGGCGCTGGTAATGTGACTGATGGGCAAGTTTTAGTGATGCATGACGCACTAGGCATTACCGTAAGCCCCCCTAAATTTGTGAAAAACTTCCTTGAAGAAGCAGGAAATATACGTGATGCCATCCGCTTATATAAAGAACAAGTGGAAAGCGGCGCCTACCCAAGTAAAGAACACTCATTTTATTAATAAATTACCCTTGTTAGCCCGAAGGCTGTATACATTCTAAGGAGTATTAAGCAATGCTGATTGTCGAAACTGTACCGATTCTACGCCGTGAAATCCGCCGCTGGCGTCAGGAAGGAAAACGCATTGCACTGGTGCCAACAATGGGTAACTTGCACGACGGCCATATGACGTTAGTCGATACAGCCAAAGGGCAAGCAGATATTGTGATCGTCTCTATTTTCGTCAACCCGATGCAGTTTAATCGTCAGGATGATCTGGCAAGATATCCCCGCACTTTACAGGAAGATTGCGAAAAACTTCATCAACACGGTGTCGATCTGGTATTTGCTCCTGCTGATAAGGAAATATACCCTGATGGTATGGAACATCAGACTTATGTTGAAGTTCCTGGGCTTTCTACCATGCTGGAAGGGGCCAGTCGTCCCGGTCATTTCCGTGGTGTTTCAACCGTGGTGAGCAAACTATTCAATCTAGTGCAACCAGATTTAACCTACTTTGGCGAAAAAGATTTTCAACAATTACAACTTATTCGCAAAATGATCGCCGACCTGGCTTATGACATTACGCTGGTTTCAGTACCTACTGTGCGCGACAAAAATGGCCTGGCTCTCAGTTCGCGTAATAACAATTTAACAGCCGATGAACGTCGAATCGCCCCAGAACTCAGCAAGATCATGCGATCTATCGCTGAAAAAATGGCACAGGGTGAATGCCACACAGAACAATTGCTCATTCAAGCTTCCGTACAACTACACGAAATGGGTTTTGTACCTGATGAGTTGTTTATCCGTGACGCCGAAACATTGGCGCCGTTAAATACCGAAAGTAAAAAAGCCGTTATTCTAATAGCTGCCTGGTTAGGGCAAACCCGTTTGATCGATAATCAGCAAGTAGATTTAACGCAATAATCGCCGTTGTATCAGGCGTTATTGATGCAAAAAGGTTCTAAGTTGTCATCGAATCAGGAGAAAAACCATGTTGCGTACGATGCTACAGGGGAAATTGCACCGGGTGAAAGTCACTCAGGCAGATTTGCATTATGAAGGTTCTTGTGCAATTGATCAGAATTTCATGGATGCAGCTGGTATTCTGGAATATGAAGCTATTGATATCTATAACGTGGATAACGGCGAGCGTTTTTCCACTTATGCTATCGCCGCTGAACGTGGTTCTAGAATAATTTCAGTTAACGGAGCAGCAGCACGCCGTGCTGCGGTAGGTGATAAGCTAATTATTTGCTCATATGTACAAATCCCTAACGAAGATGCCCGTCATCATAAGCCTAATATCGCTTACTTCGACAGTGATAATATTATGAGCCGTATAACTAAAGCCGTGCCAGTTCAGGTAGCGTAAATATTAATTTAAGCGCCCAATAATGGGTAGGTTGTGAAGACATCGCAAATGAATTCCCCCTACCCATTCATCACCACTTAATAACAAAAAAATCTACAATTAAGTCCTCAATCCCCGCCCTGTTTCAATTAAATACCAGGCAACAAGATAAAAAGCCACAATAAATGCAGTCAAAACACTCAACGTAATTATCAAAGAAACATCAGTAATCCCCAGGAAACCATAACGGAAACCACTAATCATATAAACGATCGGATTCAACTTGGAAACCGCTTGCCAAAATGGGGGTAATAATGTCAATGAATAAAACACCCCACCAAGATAAGTCAGTGGCGTTAATACGAAAGTCGGAATAATGCTGATATCATCAAACGTTTTAGCAAAAATCGAATTCAGCAACCCCCCTAGTGAGAACAAAATGGAGGTCATCAACAACGTGACAACAATCATCCACCACGCATGAATATGAAGCGGCACAAAAAATAGAGAAACCAATGTCACCAGAATACCGACGCAGACACCACGGGCAACACCACCACCAACAAACCCCACAATAACTATGTGTGTCGGAACCGGCGCTACTAATAATTCCTCAATACTGCGCTGGAATTTCGCACCAAAGAAGGAGGAAGAAACATTGGCATAAGAGTTAGTAATCACCGACATCATAATAAGGCCAGGGACAATAAACTGCATATAATCGACACCGCCCATTTCCCCAATACGCGAACCAATCAAGCTACCGAAGATAATAAAATAGAGCGACATGGTAATAACCGGTGGTAATAAAGTCTGTACCCAGATACGACCAAAACGGGTAATTTCTTTAATCCAGATAGTTTTTAGCGCCACCCAGTACAACTGAATCATTTACTATCTCCTTACTTATTGTTCACCAAGCTGACAAATAACTCTTCCAGACGGTTCGCTTTATTACGCATACTTAAAATATGAATACCCTGAGCACT
This sequence comes from Photorhabdus sp. RM96S, assembly GCF_042879335.1. Classification (NCBI taxonomy): domain Bacteria; kingdom Pseudomonadati; phylum Pseudomonadota; class Gammaproteobacteria; order Enterobacterales; family Morganellaceae; genus Photorhabdus; species Photorhabdus sp. RM96S. The sequence continues at coordinate 121,662 of NZ_JBHFKT010000004.1, forward strand.
TAATTGGGTAAATACGCTATTTATTCCCTGACCACGCTGAACATCCACTTCCAAAGTAGAGGCATCCAGCAGTCGATAATCATATCCTACTAGTTCAAGAATTGGGTTTTGTGTCGCCAGATCGAAGAAGAATGTTTCAGACTCCACCCGACTGAGTAAATTTTTCATACTGGTGTTTTCCACCAATTCACCATGCTGAATAATGCCAATATTACGGCACAGCATTTCTGCTTCTTCCAGATAGTGAGTCGTTAGAATAATTGTCGTTCCTTGGGCATTCAGCTCTTGCAAAAAATTCCACATAGAGCGACGAAGTTCAATATCAACACCAGCAGTCGGTTCATCAAGGATCAATAACTTAGGCTGATGCATCAACGCTCGTACAATCATCAAGCGTCGTTTCATCCCACCAGACAGACGAATCGCCCGTTGGTTGCGTTTTTCCCACAGATCTAACTGCAACAGATAAGTTTTCGCTCTGGCTTGCGCTACTTTTCGCGGTACACCATAGTAACCGGCCTGATTGAGAACAATCTGCAACACCGTCTCAAACGGGTTAAAGTTAAATTCCTGCGGAACAAGACCTAACTGGCGTTTAGCATTGACAATATCAGTATCAATATCATAGCCAAACACCTTAACCTTACCGCTGCTTTTGTTTACCAGAGAGCTAATAATGCCGATTGTGGTGGATTTCCCTGCACCATTCGGACCTAATAATGCGTAGAAGTCTCCAACTTCCACATTCAGATCTATCCCACGCAGTGCCTTAACACCATCAGTGTAAGTCTTAGTAAGCTGCGTTAACTCCAATGCATAAGTCATAAATTACAAAACACCTTTATTATCTGGTCGCTTTTGCGTGTAATGTGGAAACATAATGCTGTTTTTCTGCCTGACTTGCTTTACAAAAACAGTAGAAAGATTAAAAACAAACAGCAATAAAATATTAAAATTTCAATTGATGTTGTATATGATTCTATCTTAAAGAAACACTACCAGGCTATGAATCATGATGAAAAAAATAGAAGAGCTGCTTGCCAATAACAAGCAGTGGTCAGAATCGGTTAACGAAGAAAATCCAATTTTTTTCAAAGAATTAGCAAAATCACAAAAACCTCATTTCTTATGGATTGGTTGTTCAGACAGCCGGGTACCAGCAGAAAAACTAATTGATGCCGCCCCCGGTGACTTATTTGTTCACAGAAACGTTGCAAACCTGGTTATTCATACTGACTTAAATTGTCTTTCAGTTATTCAATATGCAGTAGATGTACTGGAAGTTGAACATATCATTATCTGCGGACACTACGGTTGTGGTGGTATCGAAGCTGCAATTGATGGCACCGAACTGGGATTGATTAACAACTGGCTGCTACATATTCGTGATCTTTGGTATAAACACAGTTCTATGCTAGGTGAATTACCCCCTAATGAGCGTCTGAACCGTCTGTGCGAAATTAACGTTGTTGAGCAAGTATATAACCTTGGTCACTCAACCATTATGCAAGCAGCATGGAAACGAGGCCAAAAAGTGATGATCCACGGTTGGGTTTACGGTATCCATAATGGTCAATTGCAAGATCTGGAAGTCACGGCTGACAGCCGTGAAAAACTGGAGCTTGCCTATCGCCAGACAATATCCAAACTGACGCATAAGAAGTGATTTTTTAGATCATTCATAAAATACGCTGTAGAAAAGGTTATATTTAACTTTTTCTATAGTGTAATTAAACGAAGATTTTCAATTTATAGATTATAGATTATAGATTATAGATTATAGATTATAGATTATAGATTATAGATTATAGATTATAGATTATAGATTATAGATTATAGATTATAGATTATAGATTATAGATTATATTAAAAATATATTTTAATTTTTTCTCAGACTTAAAAATTATATTTTACCCTTTAAACTCATGATAATATTTTTCTCCAGAGATATTATCTAAACTAGAGTGGAAAGTTTACAACATAGGTTCGCGAAGCATTCTCTTTTTGATTTTTTAATGCTCTGTCTGTTAACCAGTTGTCCAGGGTGTCAATTCCTGAAGTAAAACTATTTAAATTGTGATCATCTGTTAACAAGGTTGGATCATTAATCATTCTATCACCACGGTTTTTTCATATTTTCCGTTTTGATAAGACGCTCATTTGGAGCAGCCGGAGCATCAAGTTTAGCAATAAAAACATTAAAAATTTCTGGATATACAACCATAAAGGAGTGTTCCAATAAAGTATTTTCAGCATCACGTTTGATTGTATCAAGGACATATTCAGTAACGGTTTTTCCCTTCACTTTTGCCGCTCTATCTATTAAATCCCGATCCTCTTGCCTAATCCTCAAGTTGAGTGTCTTATTTTTACGATTCTCACTTATTACGTTCATTTCAAATCTCCTTATGCTATAGGTGAGCTAAATAATACACAAACGTAACGCCATTATCATCACATTTCTAGAGGAGAGAATTCCCATTAGGCATAGAGGCTTACATCGGCTTTCGCTAATAAAAATGCAATATACCCGTTATCTTTCAAGTTGCCTCTTTGCTGGCTGCACCTATTCACCCCAGTCATATAGTTCGCTACGCTCCCGGGGATTTGCTCCCTTGCCGTCACGATGCATCTTGAAATCCTAGGGTATATAGCGTAATTAAACGAAAGTTTATGCAAATTTTTATTTTATTAAATCGCTACCTATTTGAATATCAACTATCTATTTTAATTTCTTTATTTTACGAATGTACGAATACGGTAATAAAAAGAAGATTTTTATGAGCGATCAAATCTCATTACCTGTAATAACAATGTTGACACTTAGGCAGAACCACTCTAAAGTGTTAACAATGTGATAACCGTTACTTGCGAGGAAAGTTCTATGCTTACTCATGTCAGAAAAATTGGAAACTCTGTTGGTACTATTATTCCAGCTCAACTATTGAAATCCCTCCACCTGAAAGAAGGTGACCAATTATCAATTGTCGAAGAACAAGGGAAAATCGTAATCTCCGCAGTAAACCATCGTCCCAAGTACAAATTAGCCGATCTACTAGCTCTATGTGACTCAGAAGCACCAATGCCTGAAATCTTAAAAGAATGGGATACCAGTAAACCTGTAGGGAATGAAGTGTAATGGCAACATTTCAACGAGGGGATATTGTTGAGGCGTGCTTAAACCCAGTCGCGGGTCAAGAACTGCAAGGTGACAAAAGGCCATGCTTAGTAATAAGTCCATACAATTTTAACAAATTAGGTTTAACAATTATTATTCCTATAACACAAGGAGGAAATTATGCCAGGTTTGCGGGTTTTGCCGTGACATTGATGGGCACTGGAACACAGACTCAAGGAGTTCTATTAGCGAATGGCATTCGTTCCATCGATCTAAATGTAAGACAAGCAAGAAAAATTGAAGAGGCCCCGACGTCTGTAGTTAATGAAATTTTAGCCGTAGTGTCCAGCATATTGGAATAAATTCTGCTGCTAAGTATGGTTCCACGACTGTAAGCCATATTAAGCACCGTGCCAAAATGTAGATAGGAGCGCAGCTCTATATATCATACCTGAATCACAAAGCAAAAACGGCAACCGAAAGTTGCCGTTTTCAAATACGAGAAAACTACTCTTCTAGCAAAACCACATGGCCGATATAAGGTAGATGACGGTAAAGTTGCGCATAATCGATACCATAACCCACCACAAATTTATCCTCAATTGAGTAACCAATCCACTCAACCGGAACATCAACTTCACGGCGGGAAGGTTTATCCAGCAAGGTACAGATTGCCAGTGATTTTGGCTCACGCAACGCCAAAATTTCACGCACTTTATTCAGGGTATTACCTGAATCAATAATATCTTCCACAATCAGTACATGCTTACCACGAATATCCTCGTCCAGATCTTTCAGGATTTTCACATCACGAGTGGAATTCATACCGCTACCGTAACTGGAAGCCGTCATAAAGTCGACTTGATGAGGGATCTGAATTTCACGGCATAAATCAGCCATAAAAATAAATGAACCTCTCAGCAACCCGACCAATACCAGCCCACTACCACTGTCACAATAGTGTTCAGTAATCTGTTTTCCCAGTTCAGCAATACGTTGTTTAACCTCCTGTTCGGAGATCATAACTTCTACAGTGTGTTTCATTATAAAGTTAACCAATTGTTTTTAATGAATAAATATATAAAAATCAATAAAAGATTATAACCAGTTGATATGCCAATTAATACGCCATTCTTCTAGCAATATTATTGAACAGTTCCTTTCCCTTAGGATATCTCAAGGCAAGTATGGCATAAGATAAGGATATTCATGGGAAACCAATCTATAGATCATACACCAAAACTATTATTCAGTAATAATAGCTCACAGCAGCAAACCAACAGATATTTTAACTTTGGCGGCGTTGTAAAAGGTCAGTGAAGATAAAAAAATCCGCCCTAAAAGATGCGGAAAATCTGTCACCAAAATTAGTCATCAGCTACTCAGTAGAAATCAGATAAGCAACTAACTTGTCACCATCCTTACAACTGGCAGCTATCACATCCAATGGAATCTCTCTATTCTGGTTAGCCGTCATCCAAACACTATCGTGGCTGATATCACGTATTTCTTTAAACGAGAGATTCCCATATTTTTCGATTGCTTCATTTATGCAATCAATATCCGAATCACTAAATACATCTTCATCGAAATCACGCAAAGCACGTATTTGATGATTTCCATGACGTCCCTCTACTGACAACAATGACCGAATGACATCAACATCACACTTATTTGGAATAAAGCGCCCGTCTCCCCTGGCTACTTTTATAATATCATAGGCATTCACTGCAACAGGGCCATCTTTCATTGCAAGATAGTTATCACCCGTAATTAACCGACCATAACGCTCCAAATGCAGCCGGTCAGCAAAATACAGAATTTTACCCACATGATAAACGTCAGAAATTGGCGCTATAGAGGCAACGTACAGAATAGCCTCTATAGCCTTTTCTGAGTCAAATCTTGCACTAATCATCTCAATTACCTTCATTTAAATATACCCGTTATCTTTCAAGTTTCCTCTTTGTTGGCTGCACTCACTCACCCCGGTCACATCGTTATCTATGCTCCCGGGGATTCGCTCCCTTGCCGTCGCGATCCATCTTGAAATCCATTGGGTATAAATAGTATTAATCTGTTATTTTAAAAACCGTTTTTAAATCCTTTAGCGTGATCATTAACGTCATTGGATTTAAAAGCGAATCACTAAAACCCACAGACTTATAAAATGCCTTAGCATTCTCCGAGATAGCATGGACAATCAACCCCCTAACACCCACCAAATCTGCCGCTTGAGCGACACGTATGGAAGCATCTCTAACTAAATAGCGACCAAACCCTCTTCCTTGATAACGCTTATCAACAGCTAAGCGACCCAAAATAATCGTCGGAATAGGATTTGGCATATTACGCTTAAACTTGCTTATCGCCTCTTCTGACATAATTGAGCCGGTCGCTAACGAATAATAAGCAATAACATCTCTGTCTTCGCTTACAACATAGGTTCGTGAAGCATTCTCTTTTTGATTTTTTAATGCTCTGTCTGTTAACCAGTTGTCTAGGGTATCAATTCCTGAAGTAAAACTATTTAAATTGTGATCATCTGTTAACAAGGTTGGATCATTAATCATTTTATCACCACGGTTTTTTCATATTTGCCGTTTTGATAAGACGCTCATTTGGAACAGCCGGAGCATCAAGTTTAGCAATAAAAGCATTAAAAATTTCTGGAGATACAATCATAAATGAATGTTCCAATAACGTGTTTTCAGCATCACGTTTGATTGTATCAAGGACATATTCAGTAACGGTTTTTCCCTTCACTTTTGCTGCTCTATCTATTAAATCCCGATCCTCTTGCCTAATCCTCAAGTTGAGTGTCTTATTTTTACGATTCTCACTTATTACGTTCATTTCAAATCCCCTTATGCTATATATGGTCTAAATAATACACAAATGTAACGCCATTGTCATCACATTTATGGGGGGGAGAGAACTCCCATTAGGCATAGAGGCTTACATCGGCTTTCGCTAATAAAATGCAGTGGTAATATTTCAACAAGGGAACATTGTTGAAGCCCGCTTAAGGCCAAAACGGCAACCCAAAAGTTGCCGTTTCCAAAATATGATAAAAACTACTCTTCCAGCAAAATTACATGGCCGATATAAGGCAGATGACGGTAAAGTTGCGCATAATCGATACCATAACCCACCACAAATTTATCCTCAATTGAGTAACCAATCCACTCCACCGGAACACCAACTTCACGGCGGGAAGGTTTATCCAGCAAGGTACAAATTGCCAGTGATTTTGGCTCACGCAGCGCCAAAATTTCACGTACTTTATTCAGGGTATTACCTGAATCAATAATATCTTCCACAATCAGCACATGCTTACCACGAATATCCTCGTCCAGATCTTTTAGGATTTTCACATCACGAGTGGAATTCATACCGCTACCGTAACTGGAAGCCGTCATAAAGTCGACTTGATGAGGGATCTGAATTTCACGGCATAAATCAGCTATAAAAATAAATGAACCTCTCAGCAACCCGACCAACACCAAATCACTACCACTGTCACGATAATGTTCAGTAATCTGTTTTCCCAGTTCAGCAATACGCTGTTTAACCTCCAGTTCGGAGATCATAACTTCTACAATATGTTTTGGTTTACTCATAACTATATATTTTTAAACGATAACTAAAATAAAATCATGTGTCTTTTTACAAAAAGTGATACACCGATTGATATACCGTTCACCACACAAAGACGCACACACAAAAACATGAGAACAAAATATTTTGCAAAGCATATCAGAATTCACCGCCTACAGTAAAAGAAGGATATATGACTCGTTGCCAGTGAGTAGATAAGTACACTAAACGTTCTGGCCTCGTGATAGAAAGTTGCGACGCATTTCGTCGAAAGGTATTAAAGATTACGGTGATGGATAACCAATTATTCTACCTCATCAATCAAACAACACAGTAGGTAATGAGATGAAGTGAGGTGACTATTTCCCTGATATTTTACGGTATTAGAATAATTATTCTGCTGATTTCTCGCGAACTTTGCTCTCAATAAGATTACTGTCCATATCAAAATAACGACTAGGCCAGATTTCAGATAAATGAATGTTGAGATAATTAGCGATAATCCATTCGCCTTTAGGCCAAGGACGTGACAGCGTGTTGGCTAATGTGGAAGAACTCAGTCCCGCTTCACGGGATACCGCAGCTAAGGTTGGACCACGCTTACGTAGTGCAGCAATAATATCGGCTTGATGCCAGTCATTTCTAACATTATTCATTCCTGCTACCCCTTCCATTAATTGAGAAAATTGATGATGGTGATTCAGACAGGGTTCACAGTACCGGTAGCTACCTTCCGGCAAGGCCGAAGCCTCCCCCGCCTGAACCACCATTACTCTTTCAATCTATAAAATGCCGTGTCAGATTCACTGCGCTGCTAGCAGGCATGAGCCTGTAATCGTCGTACTGCCCTTTTGCTGCAGCGTCAAGTCCGCAAACAGTCAGCAAAAGTGGTGCAAACGTTGAAATACCAACAAGCACAGCAAAACGCCGCAACGTTAAGGATCAAACGGTAGCAATGAGCTAATTATTTAGGTGTAGAGAAGCCGCCCGCTAAATATTTTAAGCAAACATAGCTAGGCATGAGCGAGATGCGCAAAAGCAATCCTGCTCATTGAAGTGAAATGAGATCGAGACGTAGCTCAATCCCATTGTGCGAAAGGCTATCACCTAACGCTAATGTGAAAAGTAAGCGAGCGCATGTTTCATGCCCACTTGAAATCAGATAAAAGTAAAGTGGATCTTCCCCACCTTAAATCCAGCTACGAAAGGCAATGAAAACCATAACCTCACACGCCGAAGTACCGTTGGTACTCTATTAGCTAAAAAGACCGTCATCACCAAACTAGCTAGGATTGTTCATACTAGCAATATATGCTTCCAAAGGTGTGCAGATGTACCGCAATTCTTGCTTTCACTTTCAGGCTACAGAAGTTTTTCTAGTCGTTTAAGCGCTTCCTCTCAGACCTACGGAAACATTGATGACCATCTGTGATGGTAATTAAACAGATTTAGACTAACGAATGCTTTTACTGACAATAAGAGAAAGTAATGACTAAATAAATATATCAATAAGTTTTTATTTATATCATCCAATAGATTTAGCGCATTATCATGATAACTTTAATTATAGTTTCTCTTGAAAAGATTAGAGGTTTAATATTTTCTTTTAAAATTTAATTCATCCCTATATTTTCAAGATGTTAGGATAATTACCACATTTGGTTATTTTATTTATTTAAAAAAAAGACATTGACATAAAAAAAACAAAAAAATATAATCAAGACAAATCAAAAACCCTATAAAAATAATAAATAAGAATTTATGAAAATAAAAAACCATAAAAACACCTTATTGTACAGAGCCAAAGAAATATCAAAATTATCTAAAAAAACCTTTAAAAAAGAGGCTTTATTTTTTAATTTTTTTATAGTTTATATTGTCTCGGTATTTATACTTAGATTAGACACCCCTATTCTTGAGTATATAGATTACAGTATGTCAATAATTTTATTGATTATCATGTTCAGCACTGCAAATAAAATATCCAATGAATTTTCTTTATTGAAAAAAAGGTTCAAAAAAGAATACTCACATGATAAAAAACCAAATTTTTTTATAAGATATTTACTCTATCTATTATAACTATTTTACTGATATTAGTATCGATTCCTTTTTTGTATATATTAAATCATATCCATTATGATTTTTCGTTAAAATTATTTTTGAATACAATCATAAGTTCTTATATATATTTGATTGTTATTATTTTTAGTAAACCTGAATGAAGGTAAATTTATTATGCGTGAGCTTACCATTCAAGAGTTTGATTTAGTTGCAGGTGCAGGAGCAGGAGAAACCGCTGGTGAAATAGCAGGAGCAGCCGCAGGGGGAGCTGCTGGAAGAGTAGCTGGTAGTGTAGCTGGAGGATATGCTGGAGCCGCAGCTGGTGCAGCAATAGGCTCTGTAATAGCACCGGGCCCAGGTACTGCAGCTGGTGCAGTAATTGGTGTTGTTGTTGGTCGATTTGCAGGTGGTGGTGCTGGAGCTGCCGGAGGAGCTGCAGCTGGCCGCTACATCGGAGGAGAGATAGGAGGTAGAATTGATTCTGGAGGCAATAGCAATGGTGCTGGGACCAATTATTGTAATTCAAGTGGATCTAACTATTGCCACTAATAAACCGTGATATTTTTAGATAAAAATGGGTGTAATTATACACCCATCAACCAAAAAAAAGAGGCTACGTAAACAAAAACCTTTTATTTTAATAACCTCTTAATAAGATAACTTATTACTCACTTATAGAGCCATAATCAACAATCATTAACATTAAATATGAATCCAATTAATTTTCCCATTGATAAAAAAGACTTCCTAGAAAATTTCTTCGAAAAGAAACCGTGTGTTTTTAAACAAATATATGATGATGATTTTATAAAACATAGTGAAATAGAAAATATATTTAATCGTTCCAACCTGCCTTCATTTGAAGGTATTAAATTAATGTACAATGGTATTATTGATAAAGCAGAATATATTGAATCCTATAATGATTTAGGCACCAAACGGTATAGATATATATACTCTAAGTTATATGACTATCTAAACTCAGGTGCAACACTAGGTTGTGTCCCTCAATTAAATAATGACCTTAAGAAATAAGCGGATACAACCTAATTTCACCATAGCGATATAATTTCTTGCTGTCTTTTCATAACGGGTGGCGATGCGACGATGCTCTTTGAGTCGACCAAAACATCTTTCTACAACATTTCTTCTTCGATACGTTTTATGGTCGAATTTAACCCGTCCATCTGACCGCGCTTTTTCGTTTGATTTATAGGGAATTATCACTTTTATTCCCTGACTTTTTAACCGGTTACGTAATATGTGGCTGGAGTAACCTTTATCAGCAATCACCGCTTTTGAACGACGTTTCATAAAACCATTTTTACGCTGAATACCCAGACCATCCAGCAGGCGTACTGCATATTGACTTTCGTGACATTGACCTGCACTGAGTACCACATTCAGTGGATGGCCTTTTCCATCGACAGCCAGATGGATTTTGGAACCATAACCACCCTGAGAGCGACCCAGGCCATGGTCTGCGGTGACATCAGGATGTTTTTTGGGGCGCCAGCCGCACAATGTGCCGCACGAATGTTACTGCCATCCAGTGATATGGCTGACCAATCAACCAAATCTTGTTCATCCAGTATTGACAATAACTTATTGAAAATGAGATTAATGATCCCCGATTTTGACCACCGATTAAAGCGGTTATAGACGGTTTTCCAGGAACCATAACGTTCGGGTAAATCCCGCCAGGGGGCACCGGAACAGAGTACCCAAAACATGCCGTTGATAACCCGGCGGTGTTCAACATAAGGATGTCCCGGCCGTTGAGAATGTTCAGGGGGCAATAAGGGGAGCAGTAACTCCCATGCTTCATCAGGAAGGTCGTAACGAGCCATAACAGGTTTTTTCCGAAAGTCAGAGCCAGGGGATTATTCTATCTCAATCTATTGCGGGACACAGCCTAACAATATTGTTGCACAATTCCTTTCCCTTAGGATATCTCAAGGTAAGTACGGCATAAGAATAAGGATGTTTATAGTATCCAGAAGAGAAACCAATCTATATACTCATTATCTTTCAAGTTGCCTCTTTGTTGGCTGCACTCTCTCACCCCAGTCACATCGTTATCTATGCTCCCGGGGATTCGCTCCCTTGCCGTCGCGATCCATCTTGAAATCCATAGGGTATAATCGAATGGTAATTATCAAAAGTTCTTCGAAAATATGGGGTATCTCAAACAAAGATTAAAGATGGTTTCTGATGATCACTATGTCTATGGCAACATCTTTAATTTGGGATTAGGTTGTAACAAAACATTAGCGGCAACTCTGTAAAGCTTAGTTTCTTCATCAATGATTCCCTGACTCAAAGCAACACATTCATTGCAGATGTAAACGCTTGGACCAGCAATTAATTTAGCTACTTCATCTTGCTTTTTCCCACAAAAGGAGCAGTACAAACATTTTTCAGTCATGATGCCTCCACCATTCAATAACTCATGACAAACTGAAATACTCCAGGTAGCGCCAGTTGTTACTGCTATTCTTTACTCATAGAAAACGCAAAGTTTCTATATTCTATCTGCCATGTATTGAACAACATTAAAAAAAGAGACTACCAAGTCTATCTTGTTAAATTTCTTCGGACTGATGAACTACAAAACCTATTTGAGACGTTTTACCTCAATTAGATTTATACCCGTCATCTTTCAAGTTGCCTCTTTGTTGGCTGCACTCACTCACCCCGGTCACATAGTTCTCTATGCTCCCGGGGATTCGCTCCCTTGCCGTCGCGATCCATCTTGAAATCCATAGGGTATATCTTTAATAACTTCCTGGAACTTATCATAGGTTTCAGGATTAAAAAGCGATAGAGACTCTATCTGCTCAAGCGGAAGAACATGACGAAACTGATACACACTCAAAGGCTTTGAAGTTAGTGTAATACCTTCATTCCTGTAATGATCAGCATAATTATGCTCGGCACAAAATGTCAGCGTATCTTTATCTCTGTAACCACTCATAAAAGGAATGATAACGATAGTATCGGTATCCAAATGATGAAATCTCGCTTCATCAACCATTCCAACATAAACTTTTCTCGACTTTAAAGTAATTAACAGCAACAGGCCACTTTCAATTGATTCCAAAAGAAGGCTTTCAATAGCACTATTAGATGCAATTTCTTTAAAAATACCATTGCGCTTTTCAGGATTTCTAAAATCTTTCTCTGCGTTATAGGATGCACTGATACTGATCAACACGGTAAAACTTAACAATAACCACAGCTGCCCACATTGATAGTTATCCCTCTTTTTTAGTACTCAACCACTCAACGTTTAAAGCGAAAGCCCGCTGAACATCAGGATTACAACGATTCAGAGTAACCGTTCCAGAACGATTAATGATGAACTTTTCATCTTTCTGATCAGCATCAGAACAAGTTTCTTTATGTGCGCCAACGAGGCGTGCCATCACCCTTTCCGGAGAAACAAGAGCATATCCCATATTCTTGAAAAAACTAGACATTTCACCGCTCCTTCACTGAGTAACAAACAACTGTATCATAGTCTAATACCTGCGGTAATCACTGACAATACTTTGTTGTGTCCATTTACTGCTGATTAAGCATCTATCAACACCAGTTCATAGTAGAAGCAATTGCGTATAACCTTTGTTCTATAATGTACATCCTATAACAATAATTCATTGAAAAGACTACATAACTACGGACTATAAGGCACAGTGAGGCCGACTCTGATAAGCCAAACCAGAGTCAATCTGTTAACAAAATTATTTACTAACAGTAAAACCTAGCATCATACCGGTATCTTCATGTTCTAGTAGATGACAATGCGCCATAAATGGGTGTTTCGCTCCCGCAGTATGCTTGAACTGGACCAGCACTTCGCTCTCCTTACCTTCCACATGAACAATGTCTTTCCAACCACTACGATGAGCAGCAGGCTTGCGGCCATTTTCACTCAAAATACGAAAACGGGCACCGTGGATATGGAACGGATGCAGCATCATATCGCCAACGCCCGAAATCACCCAACGCTCATATTGCCCCTGTTTCACATCAAAAGCGGGTTCTGTTATGGAAAAAGCCTGTCCATTAATGGTATTCGCATGATGGAAATTTAATTCACTACCATGATGCATATCTCCGTGGTTCATATTCTCATGATGCATTCCCATACCCGCCATAGCCCGCTCACCGTAGCGCTGAGACAACATCATCATTCCCTGCATATCCAGACGACTATCCATCGCCAGATGTAAACGACGCCGATTCAAACCGGTAAAAGAGGGTAATGCAGGAAGCGTGGCAAGCTGCTCCGACAGTATTGTGCGGCTAGAAAAAAGCTGAGGTTGAATACGTAAAACCGGCAACGGTTGATCAAATGGCGGTAATGTCATTCCTATCTGAACCACAGGTAACGTCACCAGATCGAAAGATTTGCCATCCGAAGCATCTATCACTACCTCAAAACGTTCTCCCGCCAGAATCGGTAACTCATTAACCGCAACCGGTTCTGCTAACAAACCACCATCACTGGCAACAACATACAATTGACGGCCATCACTGGTCGCAATATTGAGGCTGCGAGCATTACAGCCATTTAGCAAACGCAAACGTAACCAGCCGCGTGGTGCAGTATGTTGGGGTAAAACAATACCGTTGGTCAGCATCATATCGCCAAACCAACCAACAGCAGCACTCATTACATCCAACTGATAATCAATCTGCCCCTCGTTATTCAAGCGCTTATCCTGCAATATCACAGGAATATCATCCACACCCCATCGGTTTGGTAAACCCGTATTGATGCTGTTCTCATCTTCAATCAATACTAATCCACCAAGCCCCATTGCAACCTGATAACCCGTCTTGCCATGCGTATGCGGATGGAACCAACAAGTCGCTTCCGGTTGTTCAGGCGTAAAACTGACCGTCCGGCTCCCGCCTGGCGCAATCATCGCATGCGGGCCACCATCGGCTTCCCCAGTAATTTCCAAGCCATGCCAATGAACAGTGGTCTCTTCTGGTAGATGATTACGAATATCAATAGTGACAGGTTTACCTGACGTCAATTTCAGTGCCGGACCGAGTAAATCACCGTTATAACCCCAAGTTTTAGTCACCACTCCTGCTTTAAAACTGGATTTTCCCGCTTTGATTTCAATAGCAATTTTACCTGCCGCATCTGGCTCTAGTTGTGGAGGAATAGGTAATACCGGATAAAATTCAGCAAAGGAGAAACGACTCCATACAGGCAACATACTGGATAGGCCCATAACGGCACTTAATCTGATAAAATCACGTCGTTGCATATTCACCTCCTAGTCAAATCAACCAAAAAATCGCTATACCCTATGGATTTCAAGATGCATCGCGACGGCAAGGGAGCGAATCCCCGGGAGCATAGAGAACTATGTGACCGGGGTGAGTGAGTGCAGCCAACAAAGAGGCAACTTGAAAGATGACGGGTATAACAAAAAACATCTCATAAAGAAAACATAAGGGCTACCCTTACAGGAAGGTCAAGCGAAGGGAATGTGATTTAAGTCGATCTTTACAGTAATTTTAAAAAATAAATTTTCCCTAACAAAGATATTAATATGTTAACGTAATATGACACTGAATGATTATAATAATACAAATGCGAAAATTAGCTCTCTTGACTTACATACTCGTTCTTTTCGGTCTTTCCCACCCCGCAAAAGCGCTGACAGAAAATGAAGCTGAAGATCTGGCCGATCTGACAGCAGTGTTTATCTACCTGAAATATGACTGTGGTTACAGCCAAATTCCTGACCGGGAAATTAAACGAGCCATTATTTATTTTGCTCAACGCAATAAGTGGGATTTAACTAATTACAACAGCCAATTGATGGACAAGCTCAATGAAGAAAGCTACCAAGACCTCAAAGGAATTTACCTGTCCAATGCGATAAAGTGCCATGCTCTCGCCAGAGATTCGCTGAGTTTATTCGCCTACGTTAAATAGTCCTTTTCCTCATCCCTCTAAAGGGGTAAATTTCACCGTGCAACTATGAGAATTGTTGGCTATTATGTGCACCCAATTTTCATGACTGTCACAGTGGAGGAAAAGCCGGGATATGTCACAAAAAGAAATTTGGTACGAAACCCTGCACGCCAACTTTGGTCAGTATTTTTCCGTCGATAAAGTGCTTTATCACGATAAAACTGAGCATCAGGATTTGATCATCTTTGAAAACGCGGCATTAGGCCGCATTATGGCGCTGGATGGCACAATACAAACAACTGAACGTGATGAATTTATCTACCACGAAATGATGTCTCATGTTCCTTTGTTCGCCCACGGGAACGCCAAACGAGTACTGATTATCGGCGGCGGTGATGGCGGTATGTTACGTGAGGTCTGCCGTCATCAATACCTTGAAAGCATCACTATGGTTGAAATCGATGCTGGGGTAGTTGAATTCTGCCGTCAGTATCTGCCTAACCATAATGCCGGTGCTTATGATGATCCACGCTTTAATCTGATCATTGACGATGGTGTTAATTTCGTTAATACCACCGATCAGAAATTCGATGTCATTATCTCTGACTGCACGGACCCGATCGGGCCCGGTGAAGGATTATTTACATCTGAATTCTATCAAGGTTGCCAACGTTGTCTGAATGAAGGTGGCATCTTTGTTGCTCAGAATGGTGTTTGTTTCTTACAACAGGACGAAGCAGTCACCAGTCATAAAAAATTGAGCAACTATTTTGCTGACAGCGGCTTCTATCAAGCTGCCATTCCAACCTATTATGGCGGAATGATGACCTTTGCCTGGGCAAGCCAGAACCCGGCACTACGCCATGTGGATCTGGCAACATTGCAACCGCGCTTTGACAACGCAGGTTTTACCTGCCGTTACTACAATCCAGCCGTTCATGTAGGTAGCTTTGCTCTACCACAATATCTGCTGGATGCACTATCTGAGAACCCATAATCACCCATTAGCCAGGAGGTGAAATAAATTGCACAAGCTGAAATTGCACGGTTTTAATAACCTGACAAAAAGCCTGAGTTTTTGTATTTACGATATCTGTTATGCCAAAAGCCAAGCTGATCGGGATAGTTATATCGCTTACATTGACGAACAATATAACGCTAACCGTTTAACGGAAATCCTCAGCGAAACCTGTTCGATCATTGGTGCAAATATTTTAAATATCGCCCGCCAGGACTATGACCCACAAGGGGCAAGCGTTACCATACTCGTCAGCGAAGAGCCGATGGACCCGAAGGATGTAGACAACACGGAAAACCCAGGTCCGTTACCTGATTCTGTCGTTGCCCATTTGGATAAGAGCCATATCTGTGTTCACACTTATCCAGAGAGCCATCCGGGCGGCGGCATATGCACTTTCAGAGCTGATATTGAAGTATCAACCTGCGGTGTTATTTCACCTCTCAAAGCGCTGAACTATCTGATCCACAAATTAGAATCAGATATTGTCACAATGGATTACCGCGTCCGTGGTTTCACCAGAGATGTGAATGGCATGAAACACTATATCGATCATGAAATCAGTTCTATTCAGAATTATATGACTGAAGAAGTGCAATCGCAGTATTACATGATGGATGTTAATATTTATCAGGAAAATCTATTTCATACAAAAATGATGCTAAAAAGATTTGACCTGAATGATTATCTATTTAATGCCACACCAGAGCAACTGAGTGAAACTGAAAAGCAGAAAATTACCCATCTTTTGAAAAAAGAGATACAAGAAATTTATTATGGCCGTAATTTACCCGCTGCTTAGTTAATATTTAGCTGGCAGGTGCCAATATTCACCGGCATCTGCCAGATCAATTTCCAACTGTATTAACACATTATCCCAATTTACATGCCTAACGCGGTACTCATTATAATTTCAGCACCATAAATGGTTTTAAGATAATTAAGGGCATCTTCCTGATCGACACCGGGAAACACACACACAGCATCTGACAAGACTTTGATTCGATAACCGCGTATAAACGCGCCATAGGCCGTATGCCTAACACAACAATGGGTATGTTGGCCGGTTAACACAACTTCCGTCACACCATATGCTTTCAAAACCTCTTCCAGATCGGTTCCATCGAAAGCCCCATAAAATCGCTTAGGCAAAACAATTTCACGATCTGCTCCAACAGGAGCCAATGCTTCAATGACATTAGCACCTAGCGTTCCAGCCATTGCATGCCTGCCCCAAATACTCATTTCCCGATCACCGGATCGATGAGCATCATTAGCATAAACCACCAGCCAATCACGATGGCCCCGAGCATGATCAATCAGCCGTTTAATTACTGGTACGATCTTCATCGCATCCGCCTCATTGGCGAGCGCTCCTGTGACAAAATCATTCAGCATGTCAATTATGATCAACGCTTTCATTAATTTTTCCCTTTAAGTGGATTCTTAAAAAAACAATTACTGTGACTTACTTCCACCACTAAGTTACAGGCAATTCTGACAAGATCTTCTTATGATTCATACTAGCTCATAAAACCGAGCTGGTCGGCTTTTTAGCTATTCCATTAGCTAATAACAACGTCAATACCCGCTAGCCTTGACGCATAACATTGTAGGGTTACTATAACCCCATCAAGACAAAACAAGAGAACCGGAGGATGGATAGTAGAAACGCGATAGCAATGATCGAAGCTGAAGGATGGTATCTCGTGAGGGTTTAAAGGTAGTCACCATCAATTCAAACATCCAACCAAGCAAGGATTGGTAACGGTAAAACACCCACAAAAGGATATACCTTTACCAACATTGAAAAGTATCAAGAAACAGGCGGGACTTTAAGTCCACTTCTCGGAGGTGTAAATGTTATATCCAGTTGCGATTGATAAAGGCCATTCATCCTTTGGCGTCCGTGTCCCTGATATCCCGGGTTGCTTTTCTGGAGGGGATAATTTTACAGACGCACTAGAAAGCGTCCGCGAAGCAATTGAAGCGCATATCGAATTGCTGATTGATGATAATGAATCAGTACCAGAAGCGACAAGCGTAGAAAACCACCTTGCCGACCCTGAATATATAGGAGCAATATGGGCATTAATTGATGTGGATATTACACGATTAATGGGAAAGTCAGAGAAAATCAACGTAACTCTTCCATCATTGCTAATCCGCCGTATCGATCAATTCGTCGCAAATCATCCAGAATACGGGAGTCGTTCAGGTTTTCTATCACACATAGCGGCAGAAAAAGTTATTAGCAGAACCAAAATCTAATATGTCTGAAATGTTAATTTATTGACAATATGCTGATTTTTTTCTGATAAGACACCATCACAATAATTTCCCAAAATAATCACTGCCCCGAATAAAGTCGTTTATTCAGGGCAGTTTAATAACACTGTGATTATTTCGATGGGGTCAAAGAAAAGGTCAGTGTCTCTAACGGTTGAAGGGTAATCAACGCCGTTTTATTAATAAACTTCGGCAACGAGTTGTTCTCGCCATAATCGATATTAACGTCATATACCGAAGGTTGATTATCCGGTAACTCAAGATCACTTTGCAGATCCAGATAATATTGTTTCACTTCATCAGCAGGATTGCGCAAAGTAATAATCGACTTTTTCGGACTCCAGGCTCCCCAACCGTACACCGCTAGATCGGTAGGATCTTTACCAATCCAATGGGTATCAAACAGCACATCTTTATTTTTCTCTGACCATTTCGCCGCGTTTGCCAGCATATCCCAATCCTCGGTGGTCAACAGTTCAGGAGTAACATACATCTCTTGTAACTGAGTGCCGCTGCCAAAATAGCTCCAAACCTGATCGGCAAAATCTTTAGGTGACTGTTTATCCAGATGCTTAGCCTGTTTAGCATAAACAATGCCATGCAGCATCAACGAATTCAGTGGGAACAGCGGCCCCTTTCTGACGACATTACGATAAGTTTCTGCATCACGATAGGTAAGCCACTGCTGCACTTTGGAACCTGTACCGTGAAACTCCACATCATAGCCGCCACGCCAAATAGAGTCGGCGAAAAATAGCCAAGAAGGCGTGGCTTTGGTGCCTGTGGTCAAGTTGATAAACAGCTCATTGCCTGTACTGCGCATATCTTCAATCAGATGGATAGCGGCATCAAAATCACTGGTGAATGAACTCCCCTTAATCACACGATCAGCATTGCCGGTGCCATCCAGCTTAAACATGGATACATTTTGTTGTTGAATCAGGTTGAGTACCCGGTTATGGAAATTGGCGTAGTAATTAGGGCCTGAGAGCGCAAATCTGCCATCTATCACTTCATAACCAAACTCCTCCGCATGAGAAACACGCTGCTCACCCGGTTTACCATAACCGCCCCAAGGAGAAAGCCAAATACCTAAACGAGCACGATATTGATCTGCTTCCTGTTTGAGATTTTTGAACTCATGGGGAAATGCCTGACTAAAACCCCAATCGCCTTTAAGATTATCCCAACCATCATCAAACAGATAACCACCCAACTTCACACTGCGCTTAGTCACCAGCTCCTGCCCAAACTGCTTGATACGGGTCAACGCCTCTTGTTCGGTATAAGGCGTGAAATAACCAATATCGTACCAAGAGTTGTAATGTAGGTAAGGACTATATTTTCGCGGACGCGCATTGTTCAAAAACTCATTGACGTTGCGCCGCAATTGCCCTTCCTGATAAACACCAATATACGTCTTATAACTTAACGTTTTCCCCGGCTCTAACGGGATAGAGAGCGCAATTTTTTGCGAAGCGCTCCCTTTATAAGCCTCAGTAGTAATCAATGGATTACCGGGAACAATAAAGAAGTTATCGCTGACAATCGGTGAACTGACGATAGAGCCGTGAACAAAAGGGGTTTTAGTGCGAAATGGCATCAACGAGACAGAGCTGAGCTCCAACGGGTTTTCCTGCGGTGTAATAGTGATTTCAAACGAGCCGTACTTATCTTTATCCTCCACAGTAATGATATTTTTTACCTGAATGTCGCCATGTTTCAGGGAGACAACAATACGATTGCGCTTTTTGCTAATGTCAGTAATCTGAAAATCTTTAGCCGTGAGCTTTTCTCCCGATTTCAACGTGATTTCAAACAGATTGTCAATGATGATTTGATCGTGGTTTGTTGGATTTTCAAATTTTAATTGCGTCACTTTACCGTGTTCGTCGCTAACCGTTGCATGGTAATTGTTACCGTCCAACAGCCAGCTATCTGCCCAGACTGGGGTGTTATACAACATGGAACTCGCTAATAAACTTAACGTGATTTTATTTAACGTTCTTATTTTCACAGCAGTTTCCTTAATAGTCAGGATGAAAAAATAGAACCTTCACGAATACAGCTTACCTGCACTGCCACAAATCCGGATTTTTTCTTCTACTACTGCCTGCATAGCCTGTTTTCCTGGCGCGATATATTTACGTGGATCATTCGCATCTGGATGCTGAATGAAATAACGCTTTACCGCATCAGAAAAAGCAATTTTCAGATCGGTCGCCACATTGACTTTGCATACACCAAGACCAATCGCCTGCTGTATCATCACTTCAGGAATACCCGATGCACCATGTAGCACCAACGGAATATCCACCTGTTCACAGATTGCCGCTAGCCGATCAAAATCCAAATGCGGTTCACCATGATACAAACCATGCGCAGAACCAATCGCTACCGCCAGAGAATCAATACCGGTACGGGCAACAAAGGCTTTTGCTGCCAGCGGATCGGTAAAAAAACTATCGGCACTGGAGACCTGCAAATCATCTTCCTGCCCGCCTAGCCGCCCCAATTCCGCCTCAACGCTAACATCGTAACGATGGCAAAATCGTACCACCTCAGCCACCTTACGAATATTCTCTTCAAAGGGTAAATGCGAGCCATCAATCATTACCGAGCGCACACCTGCGGTCACTTTATGACTGATATCCTCCAGTTCCTCATGATGATCGAGATGCAACGCTAGCGGCAGATTGTGGCGACGAGCAGCATCCTGACAGATTGACACTAGGTAGTTAGTCCCCGCATAACTGAAAGTACTCGGCGTACCTGCCAGAATAACCGGTGATGACAAGCGTGCAGCGGTTTCCGCTACCACCTGGACAGTTTCCAGATTATGGACGTTAAAAGCAGGAACCGCATAGCCTTCACGCAGGGCTTTTTTCAACATTTGACGACTGGAAATCAGATACATATAAGCTCCTCAAATGCCATCCAGATTCGGGCTGTCATACCCTCGTTTCTGCTGTTCATGCCACAAGCTGGTTAATCCCCGCCGCCCGCACTCCAGCGCCGTATCACGAAATGTTTCCAGCGTCATACCTTCACGATCTAGCACCATCTCTACCGCCAATTGCATATTCGTACCGGCAATAACTTCATAACATGGATTAGCTATTGCCAGTTGCGCCGCCTGTCGAAATGGTGATCCACCCAGTAAATCACTGAGAATAATGATACCCTCACCACTATCACAGGCTGTGCAGGCCGCCTCCAACAACACCAATAATTGTTGCGTACTGATTCCCTCAGGAAAATCGACAGCACAGCACTGCGGTTGTCGTCCGACAACTTGTTCCACTGCCTGCAACAACCCACTGGCGAAATGTCCATGACCGGTGATTACAATACCTAACATTCCCTCTCCTCGGTGCCGTTTATTAAAGAAAACCCACAAACTTCCCTACAATACCGATCACAACCGTCAAACCAATTAACTTGACCGGGGAAAATCCTTTTTTCATCAACCAAAACACTAGCAGGGTGAAACACAACGGCAACAAATTAGGCATTAGTTTGTCCAGCACATCCTTCTGCAACGCCACACTGGCCTTACCGGCGTTTATCACCACCGGCGTCGAGAGATGAACATAGGAAGCCACTAACGCCCCGATTACCGTCATTCCTACTATCGAAGCGGCATGGGAGATCTTTTTGGTATGCTTTTTCAACAATGCCAACGCACTGGTTCCTGCACGATAGCCATAATGCGCCAGACCAAAACGCAAGCCAAAATGCACAATGTTGAACAACAACAGGAATATGATGGGACCAAACAGACTGCCCTGTAGCGCCAGAGAAGCCCCAATACCTGCACAGATAGGTAACAGAGTCAACCAGAACAATGCATCGCCAATCCCACCTAGCGGCCCCATTAGCGCCACTTTCACGGCGCGAATAGTGGAAATTTTCTCCTTATTTCGCTCCATTGCCAGCACCAAACCAGACAGGAAGGTGGCATCAAACGGATGCACATTAATAAACTCCATATGCATCTTCATAGAATTCGCCAGATCTTGCGGATGCTTGTGGATCTTACGCAGACCCGGGATCAAGGTGTACAACCAGCCCCCCGCCTGCATACGCTCATAGTTAAATGACGCCTGTAGCAACAAAGAGCGCCACGCCATACGATTCAAATCGCCTTTGGTCAGATCCTCACTCGGTATCGTGTCCTGATAGTCATCCTGCTCAACCTGGCTGGTTGCCAGCGCCTGCGCCATCCTGTTCTCAGCTTTAGCAGCCATCGCCGCATCGGTGCCGTTAAATGCCATCTTCCATCTCCTGAGATTGAGTGGTAGGCACGCTGCGTTCAGCGGCCTCCTCCATACGGGAACGGTTAAAGAAATCGATCAATGCAATCGCAAAAGCGCCAAGAGCTACAGCAATAATCGGCATATTGAGGAATGTGACTGAAATGAAACCTAAAATGAAATAAGCGATATAAGTCTTTTTCATCATGATTTTCATCAGCATAGAAAAACCGATAGCAGGCATCATGCCGCCCGCAACCGCCAGACCATCCAACAACCATTGCGGCGCCTTTTGTACCATGACGCTGGCAGCATCGGCACCGAAATAGACCGGTAGAAATGCCACGATAAAGTAGAAACAAAACAGAATGGTGATACCCAGATAGTTCACACGCTCCACGCCGCGCCAGTTCAACGCTTTCACCATTTGATCGCACTTATGCATCATGGGTGAAAACAGGGTAAACAGCAGGGTGATGCAGCCTTGCACCGCAATGGAAAATGGCACCGCGATACCAATCGCTACCTTAGGATCAGCATGAGTCAAAATAGCAAATGCCGTACCAATCACGCCACCAATCACCACATTTGGCGGCTGAGCACCTGCCAGTGGCACCATTCCCATCCAGACCAGCTCCAGTGTCCCCCCGACCAGCAAACCCGTCTGCACATCCCCTAAAATCAGCCCGACCAACGGCCCAATCACCACTGGACGATGAAAATGAGTCAACCCGTCGAACAGATCCACCCCGGCCAATCCAGCCAGTAACCCAATCAATATCGCATCAATCAGCATAACTCCCCCCTCAAACCAGCAATTTGGCGATAGGTTCTCCCGCTTCATCCGGCACTCGCCGAATTTCGCAAGTGACGCCCAGTTGTTCCAACTCACGAAACACCACCACGTCGCTATCATCAACCGAAACCGTCTTATGGATTTGACGCTTTCCCTCAGCAAAATGCATATTACCCACGTTAACGAAGCGGATCGGTACACCGCCTTTTACTAACGTCAATACATCCTGCGGCGTTTTACAGACGATAAAAATTTTCTGGCGCTCAGCCGCTTTATGAATCACATCAATGGTTTTTTGCAGGGTGAAATAACGCGTCTGAACCCCATCAGAAACCACCATATCCATCAGATTTTGCTGCATCAAATCACCGGCAACGTGATCATTAGCCACCAATACCAAATTGGCCCCCAGTGAATTGGTCCAGGTCACACCGACTTGACCATGCACCAACCGGTTATCAATTCGAGTCATTAAAATGTTCGGTATCGACATAATCACTCCTGATACATTTTATTCTTGGTGAATACGATGGATGATAAGGATAAATTTCCACCCCCTTCACCACGCGGTTGACTTCCCCTGTCGGACATGGATTGTCTGGCGTTATGCCCAGTGCCAGCGAGGTTTCAAACGCCAGCATCTGCAAAAATATCAAATAGGGGAACAACAGCCAGATATCGTCTTGTTCACTGTTAACCACCGTGAACCCTTTCCCCTGTGTGCCACTCAGTGCAACAATTTGACACGCCAATCCGTCATGATTCAGCTCATGCCACAGATCGAGATCATAACGACGACGATACTGATCAGCCGAAAGCATCATGACCACCAACGTATCGCGTTCGATCATAAACTTCGGCCCATGACGCACCCCCATTGACGAATCGTAACGCGTCGTGACGTGCCCGGCAGTCAACTCCAGCATCTTGAGCGCTCCCTCCTCTGCTACCCCAGTAAAACAACTGGAACCCAAACACATCATGCGTTTAAAACCACAACGGGCCAGCCGCTTAATTTGTGCCTGCCACTGCCCCCTTTCCCGCTCACACAACGCGGTCATCGCCATCAACGACGACCTACTCTGTTCCAACGTCAATGGCCCTAGCAGCAGCACTGTTGCTAACGTCATGCAGCTAAAACTGGACGTCATAGCAAAACTTTGGTCATGAGAACCCTGTGGCATATTCAACGAACAGACGTGAGAGCACCCTTCGGCATAACACGCTAACGCACCGCCGGGATTACAGGTCAGCATCAGGTGATAACAGCGTGACAGGAGCTGATCCGCCAGTTTTACCGCCGCCACGCTCTCTGGACTATTGCCCGATCGCCCATAGGAAATCAGCAATGTCAGACGCGTTGGATCGAGATATTGCAAAGGAGAAGGCACAATGTCTGTGGTGCTGTACGCGACCACATTCAGTCCACACTGCTCACGCAACCAAGGCGCCAATGCGCGCCCGATAAACGCGGAGGAACCTGCGCCACACAGCACTATCTGTAACTCTGGATCAGACAATAAAGGCTGCAAAAAGGGTCGCCACAACGCTTCCTCACGTTGCAGATTTTGATATAACTGACGCCAAAGCTCAGGCTGTTGATGAATCTCTCTGGCAGTATGCAACGCATGGTGCTCACGCAACCAGACTTCGGCATAGGAAAACAGCTCATTCATGCTAAAACTCCTTGTACCCCAAGCTCACAAGCCTGCGCATAGCTCAAGAGCACAGAACGAATTTTATCCAACACCCAGGCATGTGGGTCATTATCCAACCTTCCGGCATTAACGGCCTGCGCCTGCTCCGGCAGGTACTGACTCAACAGTGAAAGGGAAACCGGACGACAACGCAGATTATCCATCAAGGTATTCACTGCCTGTTGTACCTGCGGATGCGGCCAGTAGTAACGAATGCGATCACTCAAACTGTATTGACGATCAATAAACTGTTGATGCGATGTACCGTGGTAATAGCGATTCCAGTGCTCCGGCTGCTCAAGCATGACCTGTTCTAACGTAGCACACAGATGAGCCGCGTCTTGTTCCCCATTCCATTCACCATCGATTTTATCGAGTGCGAAAAGCGCCTCACGTAAAGCAAAAGTCAAAGCTGGGCCGACTTTCAAAATGGCAAAGTGATCACGTACCAATTCACGGTAAGCTTGCGCCGTTTGATAATCAGTAGAATGAGCTTCATAGACTAAATAGGGTTGAGATTCGATATATTGACTCAGTGCCGCTGCACGTTTAGGTTGATAATGTTCAATATAATGGTGATCGAACTCCACACCCGGTTGCACCACCAGCGCAATCACCCGCGGCCATACCGGTTCCAGTCCAGCCAATCGCCACGCTTGTTGATGTACACTCAACGTTGTCGCCGCGGCCTGAGGCGTCGTGACTTGCACTCCTGCCAATGCTTCCTTCGCTCCGCCCGGTACCGGCACTTCGGTACCTATCACATAAACAGGCGGGTCTCCCCCCACCTGTTGCCAACAACGTTCCGCCACCTGACACAAACGAGCCGCACGTGCCGCAACCTCCTTGTCGCCAAGCGGCGTTGGATCATCCAAACAGGACATTGAGCAATCGAGATGTATCTTACGAAACCCCGCCGCCACATAATCGTGTATCAACGTTTCAGCCAGTTTCATTGCCTGTTCAGCGGGAAGATCCTGCCAGACATTGGGTCCAAGATGATCGCCACCTAACCAGACACGATCACGCGATAAACCAATGCGATCGGCCTGTTGCCAAACTGCATCCCGGAATTGAGCAGGTTGCATCCCAGTATAACCACCAAACTGATTGACCTGATTAGAGGTTGCTTCAATCAATACCGAGGTCTTACGCTCTTTAGCGACGCGCAAAGCACTTTCCAATACCCAAGGATGAGCGGAACAGATCGAATAGATCCCCACTGCTTCACCTGATTTGTGACGACGGATAAGTTGTAATAGTGACTGCATGGTGTCTCCCATGCGGGCAAGAATCTCGGTAAGAACTATTCGTCGGCAATAACCACATCCACGCCGAGTTCAATTAATGCCCGCCTGTAGTTATCAGGGATCCGACTGTCAGTAATCAGCCGATGAATCTGCCCGGCCTGACGGATCAGGCAAAAGCTTCTGCGCCCAAATTTACTGGCATCCGCCACCGCGATAATTTCATGCGCCACCTCACACATTACGCGATTAAGGTGGGCTTCACCGGGATGTGGCGTGGTTATCCCTGCTTCCAGATCAAAACCATCGACGCCAAGAAATAGGATGTCAAAGCGATATTGGCGCAATTGCTGTTCCGCCGCCGGGCCATAGAGCGAGTAGGAGTTCTGACGCACACTCCCGCCAAGCACCATCACCTCCATCCGGTCAAATCCCGCCAGTTCATAGGCGATATTCAACGCGTTAGTCATGACGACCAGATCACGTCGCTCTTTAAGAAATGGTACGATTTGCGTGGTAGTCGAACCGGAGTCAAGGATCAAGGCATCACCATCCTGAACAAACTGTGCCGCCCTAGCCGCAATGCGCGATTTCACATCACGATTCATCCGGCCTTTATCTTGCAAAGGGCGATCAAAGGCGAATTGCTGATTTAACATGGCACCGCCATAAGAACGCAGTGCGCAGCCTTTTTGTTCCAGATAACGCAGGTCATTACGGATAGTGACGCTGGAAACCCCAAAACGGGTGCTCAAATGTTCAACACGTACGCTGCCCTCATGGCACAGCAAGTCGATAATCTGTTCACGTCTTTTTACGGTATCCACAGCCATTCCGTTATACTCCTCAGATTTTCAGCGACAAATTTATACCGCCTGTGATGAATTGCTTTCCCTCTCTTTCGATTTAATTACAGCAAAAGCAACCAAACGAAATTGTGATCGCTATTACAGTCTATTATATAACCAAAAACTGGCATAAAAGGTTTCGATTAGAAACAAAGCGAAAGAAAATATTAAATTCTCTGGTTACTGACTATTTACCCAAAAAATCAGTTTTCATCCACATTTTGGGTAACAATTGACATAAAGAAACGAAAGCCCTTGGTTTTCAATCAGCAACCGCAAAGTTTTATTTTGTCAGGTGATAGCGATCACAAATTTTGTGATTGGGTGTCTATTGGCTGAAACCTCTTTCATTCAAATTAAAGAGATAATTAGCGGAGAAAACAGATCTATAGTGGCTGGATGATATTAGCCTGAGTCAGTACTCAGGCAACAACATTAACGACTTACTTGCCATTCTGGAGACTTAGAATAACCGTACTCATGCAGGCTATCGCCCTGACGGATAACGTTTTTCATTTCTCCGGCTCCCCTAGCGGAGTCGGTTCCAGCGTCTTTCCTGCCCAACGCGCTTTGAGATTCTCTTTGCCGATTTGCAATCGCCGCGCTTCAATAAACTGCCTCTGCTGACCGGTCACCTCGCCTACATGATGGGTGAACGCTTTCGTCCGCTCTGCGTCCGGTAACATGGGGATCAGTTCCCGGGTGGATAAATCGTGGGCGCTCACTTCCAGCTGAGTACAGTGAGCTTCGTCGATGGCATCCGCCACCATGTTGCCGACTTTTTTCCGTTTGAAGATAAACAAGGCACTGCCAACCGGTGACACAGCCCCCACCACATTGCCGCTCACCGTCAAAAGCGACAGGGGTTTATTACACATTTTGCCGAAGTAAATCACCCGGTAACGGAAATAACCGCCCTCCGGCTCGCGCGTATCCAGCGTAGAGTACATAAACCAGGCGCGGGAATCATGCACCTGATTGTCATACAGGTCGACCAGCAATGACTCCGGTGATTCTGGTTGACCGGTTTTTCCCGCCGGGATTGACCGAAAAAGCCGTTTGACCAATACCTCTCCCGCCGCTTTCATTTGCTGATATTCCTTATCCTCATCATCACTGTTCAACAGATAAAGGGCATTGCCCAGAATGTCATCAACAACAAATTGCTTCACACTGTGTATTTCACGCCGTTCTCCCCGGTAGTCACGGCTAAATTCCGCGGCTGCTTCCCGCAACTGATTCTGTGCAGTTTCCGGGTCAAAATCCGGCACTCCCGGGGACAACACCGGTGGCTCTCCCCGTCCACCGTTAGAAGCGAAAGCCGTCCGCTGGGCTTTCCGTTGCTTTAACACCGCCTGTTGCTTTTCTTCCTGCGCCTGCTGACTTTGCTCATAGTGGGCTTTTTTCGCATCACGGTTAGGAGCTTCATGAAAAAACGGCGTACTGAGCAGTGTACCGCCGGCGTAACGGTTGATACGCCAGGCTGTCAGCCAGTCCAGCTGGTTTTTCATGGCCTGCTCCAGCGCCACAGCTGACCGTACCGGTTCAAAGCGGGCAGCTTCCTCTTCCGACAAGGGTTGTTTGGGCATCTCTAGGCCCAGGGTGACTTCACGCCAGGCATTGAAGCGGTTAGCTAAATCTGGAGCGATTGCAAATTCCTTTGCTAATTCCAAAGACATCACTCGCCAAATATCCTTTCTTAAATCTTGCGGAAGAGATGCAGCATCTACTTTCAGCGGTGCTCCAACTTCAAACGCTGCCGCATACATTTCATGCAAAGCAATTTGTGATAAAAGGAGACCATCTGTTTTACCTATTGACTTGCCCTGCTCTCCCGGTGGATAACCGCCGCCCAAATCAGAATGCACCCCAGGATAAATTACCTCAGTACTGCCTGTCGGATAAGTGCCGTCCGAACGGCGAATGGAGTCCATCGGGAAACTCAACCGCTGTTCATGGGTCGAGACCAGATGCACACAACGTTTCACCAACCCGCCGTAAGTATCCTCCGATGGCAGCTCCTGCGTGCCGTCTGCCCAGGCCATATGGCCTTCAACGACAGGAACCACATGGCTCACCCCGACCGACGCCACCGTGTCAAACAGCCCGAGAAACTCCACACTGATGGGCAAGTTACACTCCGGGTCGGTTTCGTTTTTCGCTTGCAGACACTGCGACGGCTTCGAGTTATCCTCTTTGGGGGGCGGCAACAGTTCAGCCAGCCAGTTGACAAAGGCCCGTGCCTCTGCTGCCCCACGGGAAAAACCATACACATACAACTTCATCCCCAGCAGTTTGGATTTGCCCCGTCCCGGCTGGCTGCGGGCTATGACTAGCTCACGTTTCAAGCCAGAAAATTGCTTATAAAACTCGGCATAACGGTTATGTGCGCCACCCAAACCCAGCGTGTGCCATGTCGTGGCCATCGCCTCAAGGGATTTTTGACAAGCAGTATCATCAATTTTGTCGTTTGCTAATACGCGTTTTAATACATCAATCAGCCGCAGCAACGCCCAATTGATCCGGTCCTCACCCCGGTCGGCACCAGCCAGTCCTAATGTGGTGTAATCCAGATCATTAATTTCCGGGAAGGGGGTACCCACACCGGGAATATAATACTTAAAGAACTTTCCGCCAGTGCTGTCGACATCATCCAGCAACGGCTTACCTGCCGCACCACCGGCATAACCGGCCCCAATCGTCGCCTGGAAAAGACGGGCAATATTGGTCGGGTGGTTAGGAACAGCCTGATAAAGGTCGTTATATAAATTATTGCCGGTCCCGTCAAAAAACAGGCTGACATGCAGGGTCTTACAGCAGGGCGGTGCCACCCGACGATCCGCAGCCAGACAGAGCTCCTGATGGTAAGCTCTCTCTTGACTAATTTGTTGGCGGCAATTTTGTCCGACCAGATAGCTTTTGGCTGGCAACCGTCCCTGAGCCGGGAAAGGTGCCGGCAACCAGACAGTATCGTTATGATTTATTTCGGACATACTTTAGGCTCCGTCATTTTCAAAGGTTCTTTAATTGGGTAGTTTGGACTACCGTAGGCGTAACAAGAAGTGGTGACCTTGACCTGATCACAGGGTAAAAAATGCACAGTAATCCCGCAGGTATCACCGCCATTTTGATAATAGGGTATCGGTACTACCCGGCTATGTTGGCGTGTATAAGCATCCATTTTTTTTACCCACGCTAAATATTCATCCCACTTGTCATAACCCGGGAACCCTTCTGTATTCCCTACTCCAGTCTCCCAATCCACCCGAACCGTCATACCCGGTTTCCATTTCGCTGGCACGCTATAGCAACAGCCTCCTCCTCCGCCCTGATACGGTCCGATAATATCGATACCCGGTGTATCATCCACGCTGAACCGATTAATCGCCCACTTGGTATGATTAATCGCAATAATCACGCCTGCCTGCGCCGGAAACTGGCTACAGACAGCCAATAACAGACACAAAACCGCCAGCCTAAGCTGTTGTTTTTTCATCTTCGACTCCTTCACATAGTGATAATCTGGACTTGAGATGCCTGTATGTATTACTTCGGACATACTTTCGGCTCCGTCATTTTCAAAGGTTCTTTAATTGGGTAGTTTGGACTACCGTAGGCGTAACAAGAAGTGGTGACCTTGACCTGATCACAGGGTAAAAAATGCACAGTAATACCGCAGGTATCACCGCCATTTTGATAATAGGGTATCGGTACTACCCGGTTATGCTGGCGTTTGTAAGTGTCCATTTTCTTTTGCCAAGCTAAATATTTCTCATCATCTCCAAAACCAGGAAAACCATCCATTTCCCCCACGCCAGTCTCCCAATCCACCCGGACCGTCATACCCGGTTTCCATTTCGCTGGTACGCTATAGCAGCAACCACCCCCACCACCCTGATACGGTCCGATAATATCGATACCCGGTGTATCATCCACACTGAACCGGTTAATCGCCCATTTGGTATGGTTAATCGCAATAATCACGCCTGCCTGCGCCGGAAACTGGCTACAAGCAGCCAGTAACAGACACAAAACCGCCAGCCTAAGCTGTTGTTTTTTCATCTTCGACTCCTTCACATGCGGGATAATTTGGACTTGAGATGCCTGTATGCATTACTTCGGACATACTTGAAGTTCTGTCATTTTCATTAGTTTCTTAATCGAATAATTGAGACTGCGCATAGCACAAGCTGATTAACCAGATCACCAACACTTAAATTTTCAGATAAATAAACTAAACTGTCTGGAGTGTAAAACGAACAGAAAGTGATATACAACTAAACTAGTGGTTAATAATTGTAAAAGTAGGTAAATCTTACCGAGCAGATCATATGGTTGATAACAAAGAATTTTGCTAAAATACCCATTCAAGTATTATGGCATTAATGTGTTGAAAATATCTACAAAAAAGAATAACAACCCCAAACAATCATAATTCAATCAATTTAGGATTATTCGTTATTTTGAACTAAAGCATGAGAATGAATTGATACTGGATAAAATACGCCTCAGACATGATGGGATACAGACAATCACTTTATTAACAAGCAATCCTTTTCATTCGTTATTCTTTAATTCATACGAGTTTTACGGGCGGATCGTATTCCCACCACTACTGTGCTCTTTGGGAACTCTCCCCCAAATAACGGGCAAAATGACAGCCATTTTTGAATTCAGAACCGTTACTCAGGGCTATCACTAGGTGAAGAAAGGAGGCTATTGTGCGATAAAGCGTTGAGCTTCCCACGGGGAATAATCTTAGGACACCTCTTTTTACCTTGTTACCTCCTGCTGGCGTGTAAATCCTGATAGAATCCAAGACTGAAAGCTCTCACTGTAATTGAAGGACACGCCACATGACAAAACGATTTTCGGTGCTGACTGGCAGTTTGCTGCTTGCCGCTTCTCTCGGCACTCAAGCCTCGAATACACCCGATCAGCCCCATCTGACAAATACCGTTGATAAGACCATACACTCCCTGATGCAGGAATATGACATTCCAGGAATGGCGATTGCGGTGACTTTCCGCGGTCAACATTTTTTCTATCAATACGGTGACGCATCAAAAGAGAGCAACACGCCGGTCACCAAAGAGACCCTCTTTGAAATAGGATCGGTCAGCAAAACCTTTACCGGCAGCCTGATTTCTTGGGCGCAGGTGACGGGAGCCATTTCCCTCTCCGATAAGGCCAGCCAGCATTTTCAACCGCTTGCAGGCAGCGCCTTTGACAACATAAACCTGCTGAATATTGCCACCTACACCGCGGGCGGCCTGCCGTTACAATTCCCTGATGAGATCGACAGCAATAGCAAAATGGTGGACTGGTTTCAGCACTGGCAGCCAAAGTACACGCCCGGAACCTACCGCCAGTACTCCAATCCCAGCATTGGCCTGGCGGGCTATATCGTTGCCCAACGCCTTGAAAAACCTTACTCAATACTGGTGAAAAACCAAATCCTTTCACCACTTGGTCTACACCATACCCGGTTTAACGTGCCCGAGCAGGAGATGAAAAATTATGCATTGGGTTATTCAAAAGAGAATAAACCGATTCGCATCACTCCCGGCGTGCTGGATGAGGAAGCCTATGGTCTGAAAACCAGTGCACAGGAGCTGATCGGCTTCGTAGATGCGAATATCGATCCTTCCCGCGTAGGTGACAGCAAACTGGCACAGGCCATTCGGGCAACCCATACCGGCTATTACCGGGTGGGAGAGATGACGCAAGGGCTGGGCTGGGAGCTTTATCACTGGCCCGTTACCCTTGAGCAGGTACTGAGCGGCAACTCGGCGCAGATCGCTTATCAGGCCAACAAAACCACGGAACTATCGCCGCCAGAGCCGCAAACGGATGCGCTTTTTATCAATAAAACCGGTTCCACCAATGGCTTCGGAGCGTATGTCGCGTTTGTGCCGCAAGAGCAAATGGGTATTGTGCTACTGGCCAACAAAAACTACCCCAACGAGGCACGCATCAAAGCAGCCTGGCAAATCCTCAAGGCACTGAAATAAGGTGCAATTGCGTTAAATACAGTTGTCTATTGGCAGCAACAGCGCCTCCCGCAGGAGGCGCTGTCCTAACATATCGAGTCATTAAGCCAGTAAGGCTTCCAAACCTGCGGTCACCGACTCCATACGGTGACCACCTGAATGCTCAATTACATAACGCTTACCTACCTGAGAAGAAGCATCCAGCCCCCAAATACCATGTTCGACCTTCTGACTCAGCGGATCGCTACTGGTATTGATGTGGGTGACGTTGGCACTATCCAACTTGTCGGCCAGCCGATCCCGTAATCCTACATGCAATCCCATGCTGTTGAATGCGGTGACCTTGATCCCATGTTTGATGCCCGCATATTGCGCCAGCCCGCCGCCCAAGGAGTGGCCTAGAACCTCAACCTTGCCGCCATATTGTTTAGTAAAAGCCTTGACCAAACGGTCAGCATCCTGAAACGCACTGTCCTTGATCCCCAAAGCAGCGCCGACATCACTCTTCACCGTACCAGGACGCTTAGTTGGCTGGGTGCCCACGAAGGAGAGCACCATAGTATCGTCACGTTTGTAAACAGCAACCTTGAGCGCAGACCAGCCGTCTCCCTCAAGGATTAAAGGATCATTCTCCCCCTTGCTGGGGCGAACATGCAGAGTTAACTCACTGCCAGTTCCGCCACTGCCATCCTCCCGGCGAGCCAGTATTGAGGACGGGATATCAGCTAAAGTGGCATGACTGTAACTCGCAGGCATATCCCGATAGCTACTGGAGCAACTAATTCTCGCCAATTGAGCCGCATCCATCACTGCCTTAGCTCCCACAGCATTCAACGGCTCTTGCTCCGCTTTAGCCACAAACGCAGGTTTGGCGATCACCTTGGCAGAATTCAGCAATTGCTCGGCACGCGTTCCAGCCTGCAAACGATCAGATGCGCCAAGCGGTAGGTGCGAGACCCCCTTCGCGCCCGCTCCAGCCAGCCCCAAGGCAGAAGATGCCAGCAAACGCCCTGTGGATTCCGCCAGGTTTTTAACGCCTGTAACACCGACTGAAATTGCACCACTCGTTACACTACTGGCACCGCCCGTGATATTAGCCAATCCCTTGATAATGGCCCCAGTCCAGTAACGCGCCTTACCTTTGGCACTCTGTGCATGGGAGTCATGTCCTCCCTGTATGGCAGTGCCAATCTTGCGAGCCGGGGCACTCAATGTCAGATATTTCAGTGTGGTGGTCATCACCTTGCCCGGCGACACCTGAGTACAAAGACCAGTACTGGTGTAATGAGAGGCAAGATGATGATGAACATTATTATTACGAGATGGTGTCTGTACTTCTCCGTTCGAAAGGGGCGCCAATGCCGTGGCGCTGGGAGTGTGCCCAATACCTTGAATAGACATCTTATTATTCTCCTTGGTTATTCAGATGACCGAAATTCAGCATACGATGGCTGAGCCGGGTAATGGATGCAGCACAGATGATGCGCCATTCTGCTGGGTGCTGATCACCTGAAACTGAGACTGTAAGCTGATCCCAAGATCGAGAAACTCTCCCAGAATCTGCATAAATGTCGTTTCGTCGAACATCTCGATCAATGCAGAGAAGCTCAACACCAGATAATTAGTACGACTGTCCAGACTGATCTGACTGCCGCCCGTGGTAAGACCGAACATATTCAACTCAAGGGCAGCCCGGGTCAACATCAACTGGCCCGGCTCATCTGCTGGCAATCGCAACAAAGGAATATAGAAATAAAATGCCTGAACGTCATCATTACCCGGCACTTCGATGATGCACTCACCACCTTGGCCGAAAGGTACTGTACAGTGACCATCGCTGCCAATGCTCAAAGCTACACCTTGGCGTTCACCAACAAGGCGCAACCATTCAGATACTGTCTGTTGATATGCTTTCACTATGATGTTCTCCGCTCGTTATCCCTTACAGACCAAGGGGTTGGCACGCAATAGAAAGTGTGAGCATGTTAACAATCACTGACAAGCCGTGATTTATCTCTAGGGCGAAGTTTTTTATATCGACGTCGAAGTAGCGCCTTATCGGCAGTTGGGTTGCACCGTGCAAATGCGGTTCGAATCCACCGTACCCAACTTGGCCGACAGGTGTTGTCCAGTAGCACGGGTTAATTCATATGAGTTTTACGAGCTGGATCGTATTCCCACCACCACTCAAAAGAGGGAAGCCCCAGTGATTCGAAACTTTCCGAGGGCAGAATATCGGTGCACAATCCTCCTTCAAATAGATTGTCGTAGGAAAGACCACTGATGGAACAATAACGCTTAGAAGTCTGACCCCAGAACAAACCACCACTGTAATAGGCAGTCAATCCATTAATGTAATCACGAACTTCAGGAGATGCGGTAATCAATACCTCTTTTTGTAACCGCAAGAACAAGCTAACTACCCGCCAACGGAGTTCCCAATAATGCTCCATGCTCTGTTCAACCGTATAACCATATTGTCGACATATGACACTAATAACATTATGTTCCTTATCATCTATCGCCCGTGCTTGTTCCTCCGCATAAGCATAGGCTTCACAATCCCATGCAGTCAGGCAGTCCATCATTTCTGATAATGCACGGATGCGGCGATCTTCAAACTCATCCTGACTAATATTAATACCTGCGATAATATGGCTTAACACAGGATATGCCCAAGCGCCACCACCATACATACGCATCACCAAATAATCATCAAACGAAGGTTTTGGCTCCACCGCCTTCCACATTTCAGTCATAATGTAAGTACGTATCACCTCAAAAAAACGACCTGCTAAAGCAGGAGATGAATAGCGTTCCAATCGAATACGTAAGTCACGCATTGCCATCGCGTAACGGTCGTTGTTTACCGGATTTTCAGGAGACTCAAGTGCGCGTTGTAATTGAGCCGCATTATGAATATAAGCGGTAGGATTCATGCTTAATGGCCCTTCATCGCAATATTCATCATCATAGGCAAAACCCCACATCACGAAATCTGAACCTACTTGCAACAATTCCTTACTCCCCTTTGGATAGAGTAACCCCGCCAACCGTGCACTCTCCATTTTCCATAAACGTTGCCGCTGTGTTTCGTTACTATATAGATGGAAACGATCCGCATATTCACGCGTAGCTATTTCAATCTCACAATTTTCCGGCTCTCCCGCATTGACTAACGGATGTAACATATATGGGAATGGATTGGGCAGAGGGGGAATTTTAATAATATTCACGAATAATTGGCTCCATAAAGTAATTTATTAACAAATGATGATTCGGTGGCAATTAAGTTATAGATGGGCATAAGATTTTTTACCAATCTTACTAACTCGTTTTCTGCCAACACTTACACTGCTACCGAAATTACCGGCACAGAGGCAACTATTACACAAGGAATCATTGAGATTTTGGCACAAAGAAGGAAGTAAATTGGTTTGTAAAAATGCGGATCACAAGTAAGTTTGTCGTTCCATAGGCAAAATATGTACTACGTACACCAATATACTTGCAAAAGTGTACATGGTACACATACAATCTACATAAACGATAATTGATCAGAGGACACCATGTTTACGTTCATTGAACTACAAGGTTTCAGTAAAAGACGACAAACGCTGCTAACTGATGATGAATATCGAAAGTTTCAAGAAGTTCTGATTAATGACCCCGAAGAAGGGGACACTATTTCTGATACTGGTGGATTTCGCAAAATACGCTGGGGCCGTCAGGGAACAGGAAAACGGGGTGGTATTAGAGTTATTTACTATAATGTCACCCGTAAAGGTCGTATTTATTTGGCATTAATCTACCTAAAAAGTGAACAAGATAATTTAACGGAAGAGCAGAAGAAAGCATTAAAGAAAGTATCTACTTTCTTGGATTAAATTAATTGGTGAAACAACAAGCAAGGCTAAACTGTATGATAAAAATATCATATGCAAGTTACTGAGAAAGCCAGCTGAGGTATTTATGAAAAATGAATTGTTTGCTGATCTTCTAGCTAGTGCAGAAGAAATGGTGAAAATTGAAAAAGGTGAATTGACGCCAAAACCGGAACATGTTCACACTTTTGCCGAAATTGATGTTAAAGCAATACGCGAAGCAACTGGCCTGAAACAACAGGAGTTTGCCATAGCAGTTGGCGTAAGCTATGACCTGGTAAAAAGCTGGGAAAGTAAACGCCGCTATCCCACTGGCGCAGCAAGAAAGCTACTTATCTTATTGCAGGTTAACCCTTTTATTATTAACCAAATTAAATCTACCTGATATTATTTCAACGCGCTAAAACGGGCGCGTTGTCATTGTGCCAGATATTTTAATCCCCATTTTTCTGGCTTTCGCCACGCCAGTACTCAGAGCATAAATTCATAGCTAAATTTGTTAGCTTTCTTGCAGATTTAGTTGATTAATTTGCACAACCTGCCTTTCCTGCACATCATGTAACTTATTGTATTTACTATTTATTCGTTAAAAAAATTATGATTAGAGTTGCACTTATTGACGACCACGTAGTTGTCCGTTCCGGTTTTGCCCAATTACTCACGCTTGAAAATGATCTTGAAATCGCCGGACAATACGCCAATGCCAAAGAAGCCTGGTTGGGTTTACTCAGAAACCCGATTGATGTTGCCGTGATGGATATCGCGATGCCGGATGAAAGTGGTTTGCACCTGCTCACTCGGTTACGGCAAAAACGACCTGATTTTCGTACCATTATTCTCAGTATTTATGACACCACCGCATTTGTCCAAAGTGCGCTGGATGCCGGCGCCTGCGGCTATCTCACCAAACGATGCGGCCCGGAAGAATTAGTTCAGGCAGTACGCTCCGTACATCAAGGCGGCTGCTATTTGTGCGCTGATGCACTAAAAGCACTGCGTCAAACATCACAGAAGGTTACAGCACTGCAAGTGCTAACCCCCAGAGAACGGGAAATATTTGATCTGCTGATCAATGGCATTAATGTCAAAACTATCGCAGAACAACTTTATCTCAGTCACAAAACAGTTCACGTGCATCGTGCCAATATTCTCTGCAAGCTCCAGTGCGATAGCACCATTGATCTGGTTCATTACGCTCTGCAACACCAGATTCTAATGGGGAATCCATGAACAGAGGATCACGATTTGGCCTGTTATCACTCTTTCTGATGATTTTTTATTCGCTGAGCTGGCTTGCTCTGTGGACCATCAGCTTTTACCTGAATGACAATGGACAACAAGCTACACTACTTCTGCCACAAGGGTTACGGCTGGCACTGTTTATCCTCCTGGGACGTCGTTACTTGCCCACCTTATTAGCCACTGAGATTATTATTCTGCTATGGCTCGGCAGCGAACAACTTATTACTCACAATATCATTCTGTTATCACCCTTTCTCAGCCTAATACCCACCCTTATCGTACAACAATTCTGGTGGCGCTATCCCCTGTATTGGCAACGGCTCTCGATTCTGCTGGCTGGCGTAGCCGCCAACAGCAGCTCGCTGAAAATTTACAACGTTACCATGAACTCTTAGAGCAGGAACTAACCGCCCGCCATACTCTGATGAAGAAGCTGGTTCACACAGAAGAAGATATTCGTAAAAGTATTGCCCGCGAGTTACATGATGAAATTGGTCAGAATATTACTGCCATTCAAATTCAGGCAACGCTGATAAAACGTACCGCCATCACCCCGGCAACAGAAATGATCGCGGAACAGATCAATAACCTGGCCCAACAGATCCACCAATCCACCCGTCAATTATTACGCCAATTGCGCCCACCGGTTTTGGAAGAGATGTCCTTAGAAAAAGCGCTTCACCATCTGATCCATGAATTTGCGTTTAAGGAACAACAGATTGATTGCCGGTTGGACTACCAACTTCCTCAAAATCCAACCAATGAAACAGTGGTTTTTACCCTTTACCGTCTGGTTCAAGAGTTACTGAACAACGTCAGCAAACATGCCAAAGCGACTCGAATCGCTATCATCCTGCGACAGCGCCGGGATGTGATCGAACTCAGAATCAGTGATAACGGCATCGGCATTACAGAAGATAAAAGAAAAGGTGGATTTGGCCTCCAAGGTATTGAAAAACGTATCCGCGCGTTAGGTGGAGATTGGCAGTTAAGCAATGATAACGGCACGCGTATAATTGTTAAGCTGCCCACAAATTCTGATGAAAATCAGGCATAACTAGGAATTATTCCTAGTTGCCTAAAACCTTATCCCATCCATTTTCATCAACCTTTCTTTATATTTCATTTTCATGGAGGAGCCGGGTATGCAAGCCACCAGCCAGAAACAGATTTCACAACACTATCGCCGCTGGCGCAGCCGTTTGCTGATTTCCATGATCATTGGCTATGCCGCATTTTATCTGACACGAAAAAGCTTCAACTTTGTTATGCCGGTTATGCAGTTGGAACTGGGATTGGATAAAGGGCATATTGGCTGGATAACCACTCTGTTCTATCTGGCTTACGGCAGCTCAAAATTTATTTCCGGCGTATTTCATGATCGCACTGGCTATCGCTGGTTTATGGGGGCCGGATTAGTGATGACAGGTGTGTTAAACATTATCTTCGCTTTCTGTTCATCATTTTCTGCACTGCTGATCATCTGGACACTGAACGGCTTCTTTCAGGGCTGGGGATGGCCCCCCTGCGCCAGATTGCTGACACACTGGTACTCCCGCAATGAGCGCGGCTTCTGGTGGGGATACTGGAATATCTCCATTAATATTGTTGGCATTACCGTGCCAATGTTGTCCGCTTTTCTGGCGACAACTTACGGCTGGCAAACAGCGCTGATGATGCCGGGGATTATCGGCATTTTATTAGGCATCTGGCTCTGCCATCAGTTATGCGACATACCACAACAGCACGGTTTGCCCAGTGTGGGGCAGTGGCGGCAGGATTTACTGGAGCTTCGACACGAACAGCTATCATCCCCCATGCCGATGATGCAGATATTGCGGGATACCATCTTAACTAACAAAACTATCTGGTTGCTAGGATGCTCCTACATTCTGGTCTATCTCATCAGAATGGCAATTAACGATTGGGGAAATCTGTGGTTGTCGGAAACACATGGCGCCAATCTGCTCAGTGCCAATGCGACACTTTCCCTGTTTGAACTCGGTGGTTTAACCGGCGCTCTGTTTTCTGGTTGGGGATCTGATTTACTGTTCCGCGGCCAACGCGCTCCAATGATTCTCCTGTTTGCGCTTGGGCTATTTATAGCTGTCACCGCATTGTGGCTGACTCCCATTCATCACTACGCGCTGTTGGCAGCTTGTTTTTTCAGTATCGGCTTTTTTGTATTTGGCCCGCAAATGCTGATTGGGCTGGCAGCAACGGAATATTGCCATAAACAAGCTGCCGGCACCGTCACGGGTTATCTGGGATTGTACGCCTACCTGGGCGCAGCAATCGCAGGCTGGCCACTAAGTCAGGTGGTTGCCCACTATGGCTGGTCAGGGATGTTTGCCCTGCTCACCGCCGCAGCCGCCATGATGGGTTTGCTGTTGATGCCACTGTTAATGGCAGACGTTGGTAAAAGGGAACATATGGCAGGGGTAACCTCGCTACTTTCTAATAATAAGCAGTTTTGAATACAAATAAGGACAAAATAATGAAACTGAAACCTTTCTCTACACTTATTGCAGCCGGTCTGGCCGTTGCTGCATTTACCAACAGTGCTCAGGCCGCCGGACGTTTGATCGTTTATTGCAGCGCCACTAACGCCCTGTGTGAAACTGAAACCAGAGCATTCGGTGAAAAATACAATGTAAAAACCACTTTTGTCCGTAACGGTTCAGGCAGTACTCTGGCAAAAATTGAAGCCGAAAAACGCAATCCACAAGCGGATGTCTGGTACGGCGGGACTCTGGACCCGCAATCTCAAGCGGGAGAGATGGATCTGCTAGAACCTTATAAATCCCCTAATCTGACGCAAATCATGCCGCAGTTCCGCGACCCGGCCAAACGTAAAGGCAACTACAGCTCCGCCGTTTATGTCGGTATTCTCGGCTATGGCGTCAACACTGAACGTCTAAAAGAGAAAAATCTGCCGATTCCAACCTGCTGGAAAGATCTCACCAAACCGATATATAAAGGCGAAATTCAGATTGCCGATCCTCAAAGTTCAGGTACCGCTTACACCGCGTTAGCAACCTTTGTTCAGTTATGGGGCAAAGATCAGGCATTTGATTACCTGAAAAAACTAAACGCCAATATTTCTCAGTACACTAAATCCGGCATTGCGCCAGCACGAAATGCCGCCCGTGGCGAATCTGCGATTGGTATCGGTTTCCTGCATGATTACTCATTGGAAGTAGAAAATGGCGCACCACTAAAACTTATCGCGCCATGTGAAAGTACCGGTTATGAAGTCGGCGGCGTAAGTATCATCAAAAATGCCCGCAATATGGACAACGCTAAACTGTTTGTTGACTGGGTGTTATCCAAAGAAGCACAAGAATTGAGCTGGAAGAAAGGGAAAGCTTATCAGATCCTGACCAATACCAAGGCGAAAGCTTCTCCTCTGGCGCTTAAATTATCCGATCTGAAACTGATCAATTACGACATGGATAAATATGGCGCCAATGATGTACGCAAAGAGTTAATTACCAAATGGGTGACAGAAGTGAAAATGGCTAAATAAAGCCAGTCAAGGGCGGCTCACCTCCGCCCTTAGAAGCTATCCATCAGGCTACCTTATGTTCCCGCATCAATAACGCCTTAGGAGGATAGCTGCTTACTGCTGCTACCACACAATAATAATGGAAGGAAATTATGTCTCACGCATTTACCCTGCCTATCAGACAGAAGCAGGATGCCGTGTTCTGGTGGATTGCTCTAATGTGGCTGGCCTTCGCGCTTTTGCCATCATGGAGCCTGGACTATGGCCTATTCGAATCTACTCAAGATGAACTGCTCGCCGCTTATGGCTGGAATGGATTAAACATCAGCTTACTATGGTTCCTGTTACCCTCAGTACTACTACTACGTCCACTCACACCAGCCAACCGCAATCAACATCGACGCCACTATTTTGACGCGGGTTATGCCTTACTATGCACGCTATTTGTCGTTATTAGCGCCGCCATTATTGGTCGTGGGCTGGGCTACTCGACGATTTTCCTGTTTATCTCACTGGGCGCGATGATTACTCTGGCCCTGTCTCGCCTTGAATGGCTGGGTGGTGACAGTTTTGTTATCGGTTCATTAGTCGCGGTTATTGCCCTAATCGGCATATTTATCCTTTATCCGAGTATTGCCATCTTTATTCCGATGTTTACGGATGATGCCGGTCAGTTTGCCCCATTTGCTTTTATATCGATCCTGGGGCAGGCACACATTATTCAGGTTATCATCAACTCCGTTTTGCTCTCTCTAGCCGTTGGTGTAGGTTGCACTTTCTTCGGGCTGGTGCTGGCAATTTATACCGCCAGAATCGCCCGCCGTTCCGCCATTATTGGCCGGGTATTATCTATCTTACCCATCGTAACGCCACCGTTTGTGGTCGGTTTAGGCGTCACCCTAATGATGGGCCGTTCCGGTTATATCACTGAATTTATGGCAACCTGGTTTGGCCTAACCAACACCAACTGGCTGTATGGCTTTACCGGCATCTGGCTGGCGCAAGTTCTAGCCTTTACGCCAATGGCATTTATGATCCTTGATGGCGCTATCAAAACCATCCATCCCTCATTGGAAGAAGCTGCTTATACTCTGCGAGCCAATCGCTATCAGACATTCTTCAATGTTTTTATTCCGCTGTTAAAACCAGCACTGGCGAACGCTTTCCTGATTGTCATTGTCCAGTCGCTGGCCGATTTCAGTAACCCATTGGTACTGGGCGGTAGCTTTGACGTACTGGCGACCCAGATCTATTTCTATATCACCGGTTCTCAACTCGACTATCAGGCCGCCAGTACTCTTGGCGCTTCACTGCTGGTTTTCTCGCTGCTGGTCTTCTGCGTGCAGTATCTGTGGATTGGTAAACGTTCCTACGTCACGGTTTCCGGCAAATCCTACCGTGGTGACGTACAACCGTTGCCAACGTCACTGGTTTGGGGGGTCTGTGCCATCCTATTTATCTGGGTTGTGTTCAACATTTTGTTATACGGCAGCATCTTCTACGGCAGTTTCACCGTCAACTGGGGAGTGGATTACACACTGACCTTAGATAACTTCATCAAACTGTTCGGTCAAGGTCTGCACGATGGCGCATGGCCATCATTACTGGATACCCTGCTTTACGCCGGTATCGCCGCCCCCATTACCGCGATCCTCGGTCTGCTGATTGCTTACATTGTTGTACGCCAGGAATTTCGCGGTAAAAAAACCATCGAATTCACCACCATGCTGTGCTTTGCTGTACCGGGTACCGTCGCCGGGGTTTCCTACATTCTGGCCTTCAACGATTCACCTTTTTATCTCACCGGAACCGCAGCCATCGTCATTATCTCCATGACCATGCGCAATGTACCAGTGGGTATCCGGGCAGGCATTGCCGGTCTTGGACAAATTGATAAATCACTGGATGAAGCTTCACTCAGCCTGCGTGCCGGATCGATGAAAACCATCTTCCATGTTCTGTTACCCTTACTGCGCCCGGCGATTTTATCTGCACTGATCTACAGCTTCGTGCGTGCGATTACCACCGTCAGCGCGATTGTCTTCCTGGTCACACCAGACACCCGCGTAGCAACCTCTTATATCCTGAATCGAGTGGAAGATGGTGAATACGGGGTTGCTATCGCTTATGGCTCGATCCTGATTGTAGTTATGCTGGCCATTATTTTCTTATTTGACTATCTGATTGGCGAAGCGCGGATCTCTCGTTCCAAAGCCAAAAATGCACAGTAATCACGGAGTGACAATATGACACAACACAATTTTGTCGAACTGAAAAATGTAACCAAACGGTTCGGTAGCAACACCGTGATCGATAATCTGGAACTATCTATTCCTCAGGGACATATGGTTACACTGTTAGGACCCTCCGGTTGCGGTAAAACCACCGTATTACGTCTGGTTGCCGGGCTGGAGAAACCGAGTGAAGGTAAGATGTTCATTGATGGTGAAGACGTTACAGATCGCTCTATCCAGCAACGTGACATCTGTATGGTGTTTCAGTCCTACGCCCTGTTTCCGCATATGTCGCTAGGGGAAAATATTGGCTACGGGCTGAAAATGCTAGGGCAGCCTAAAGCAGAAATACGCGAACGGGTTAAAGAGGCGCTGGAGCTGGTGGACTTAGGCGGCTTTGATGATCGTTATGTGGATCAAATCTCCGGTGGTCAGCAACAGCGTGTTGCTCTCGCTCGCGCACTGAT
The DNA here is from genome assembly GCF_042879335.1 of Photorhabdus sp. RM96S. NCBI lineage: Bacteria > Pseudomonadati > Pseudomonadota > Gammaproteobacteria > Enterobacterales > Morganellaceae > Photorhabdus > Photorhabdus sp. RM96S. The sequence goes on from NZ_JBHFKT010000004.1 coordinate 165,870, forward strand.
CCTCAAACCTAAAGTGTTACTTTTCGATGAACCGCTGAGTAACCTTGATGCCAATCTGCGCCGCAGTATGCGCGAGAAAATCCGCGAATTACAGCAGCAATTTAATATCACCTCACTATACGTTACTCATGATCAAAGTGAGGCATTTGCAGTTTCCGATGCGGTGCTGGTGATGAACAAAGGTAAAATCATGCAAATTGGCACGCCACAAACACTCTATCGCCAGCCAGCATCTGAGTTTATGGCAAGTTTTATGGGAGATGCCAATATCTTCCCGGCGACTTTGGGTGCTGATTATGTCGAGATTTTTCAATATCGCCTGCCACGGCCAACAAACTTTACCACCAACTGGCAATCGGTAACGGTAGGCGTCAGACCGGAAGCTATCACCCTGAGCCGTAATGGAAATATTAGCCAACGCTGTACCATCAGCCATGTGGCTTACATGGGGCCACAATATGAAGTCACCGTAGATTGGCAAGGGCAAACTCTGCTATTACAGATTAACGCCACCCAATTGCAACCCGATGTTGGCGATCATTACTATCTGGAAATTCATCCGTTTGGGATGTTTATTTTGGCCGAGAAAAGCAGCGGTTAATTTGATGGCAAAAGATTCTGACTTTTAAATCAAGAGGCTAGGCCGCCAAATGGCGGCCTATAATCCTCAAGAATGCTTTTCAATGACCAAATCAACACCCTCATTAAGCAGTTCATTGATAGATTGATTAGTAGATTGTGCAGTGATAGCAAGCGTCCGATGACGCTCTGGTGACAAACGCGTGGTTACTTTGCCGCTATACAATTTGTAAGGTTCTATACCATCTTTTTGACACTCTTCAAAGAAGATCGCCAAAGATTTAGTTCCTTCTTTCTTCAACTCATCGACGCTATAGGCGTAAAAGTCTGCGCCACCATTCAACCCAACAAATTCACCACGAAACATCTCGATTTCTGGATCAAAAGTGATAACAGCCACATGGCCGTCAATTTTTAACGTATTGTTCATCATGGCCTAATTCCTAAGCTATCCAACCATATCCTAATAGAGTTAACAGCCCCTTTGTCAGTAGTTGGTCGTGGGTGAGGCCGGTGAAAAATCCGTTTTTGATTTTTCAATAGCACTGCAACCCTCGAACCTTCCCTTTCATGTATCTCCGCTCCTAATGCAATAAAAAGTGCCTCAATATCAGACCACTTTATAGAACTGTTGACAGGTCGGGTAAATACATCTGACAGCGTTTTGTAATGTCGTTTATTCATGAGTCTATAGTATCACTTTATGACACTACCACAAGATTTTTATGATTCTAGGAACAACAATTTCAAGTCACGACTAAGCTTTTCCATACCTGCCATAGCCGGTTGTTTAACATCAAGAGCCAAAACAACCTTCTCCCGGGGATTCGCTCCCTTGCCGCCGCGATGCATCTTGAAATCCATAGGGTATAGATACAAAAACAACAATAAATAAATGTATTATTTAAGCAATTCTCTTACCTGACCAGCAAATGCCTCACCACCATCCTTCGCGGTATAACGTACATGCAAAATAATATCTGACAAATTATCCAGAATATCTCGCTGTATACTGTCTGTTGCCGCTGATGGGAAAATGAGTTTCCAGTCAGAAACCGCCCCCGTTCCTTCAAAAGGTAAATAACGATCATCACCGAAATTAAGATTAAATGTACCGCTATCATTAATCCCTGATGAAAGTGCGATTTGTTGGCTCGCTCTCAAATTCGTGACAATTTGTTTATTATCGCCTTCCTTATTTGAAAGTAAATATTTCACACCATTAATATCCTGCATTTTCAACGTATAACTTTTAGTTTGAGTTAAAGTCGCTTTAATATCCTGATAAGGACCAATTAATGTTGGCAGCGTGACCGATACAGACGTGATCTGGCGTAAATAATGCCCGGCATAATCTTGATCAAATAATTTCTCATTCAGTATAAATGTAATTCCTTCACCAGTTTTAAGTTCAGATTGAATATCTTGCCATTTTTTCGTATCAGATAATAGATTTTTTAACGAGATCGTTTTAGTTAATTCTAAACGACGTTCATTACGATTCAAATAAGCCGATTCCATTTTCAGTAGATTCAGTTTAATCTTTTCTCCTACCAATAAACCATTATGATTATCGTCCCAACCATTTTGCACAATAAACTGTGTAGCAAAATCCCCCATTTCATATTGCCAACATGCTTGTGCATTTAAACATAGCGAAAGCACTGCATCGTAAGCCTGACGATATAATGACATCATCTGATCATTCAACCATTGATAAAGCGAAGATTTCGTTACCCTAGTCACAGTAAGAAACTGATACATATCCTGCTCTTTTTGCAGTTGTGTCTGAGATTGCTGTAATGTTGTATTCGCAGCGGAGATTTGTGCCTCTTGCTGCTCAATCTGTTTTTTCAACATTTCCAGTTCACTTTCCGCCTGTTTATATTGAATCTCCCACTCTTCACGTCGCCGGTTATAACCCGCTTTAATACTCAATGTATCACTCGCCATTTGCATAATTAACGATGCAGTACGTGTAATACCCGCAGAACAAATAAGCGGTATATGCCATCGTTGTCCACCAAATGATGTTCCCGCAATGCTAGGTATCAACGAAGCGGCACCGGCGGCGGTTAACATTCCTTCCTCAACAGAAGAAATAATTTTTGCCGTACCTTGTAAATTCAGCGCATTGGTTTCATCTGTAGAAATGTTTTCATCATAAAGCGCCTTATAATGATCAATCCGCTGTTGTAATGTCTGCTGACTTTTTAATAATGCCTCTTTCCCTTTTTCAGCGATTGCGACAGCATCTTTCTGCAATGAAATGGCGAAAATAGCTAAATCTTTCAAATGCAATTGATTCAACTCTTCCTGTTCCGCACGATCTTTACGTTCTTGCGCACTCAAGAGTAAATCACCAAAATGACTTAATGTATCTACCGCATGATAAACACTGGGTAATAATGCCCGGAAACGATAAGGTGGTATATTCAAAATACCCGTACTACCTGCTGCCAATAATGATCCACCATTTGCCAATAAAGCGAGCAAATTTTTTGGATCGACAGGTGTTGCATATAATGGTAACGACAAAGGTTTACCATCTAAAGTTAAATTATGGCGCAAATTATAAAATCTGCTGGATAAAATATCCCAATACCACAGTAAATCATTGTTCAAAGGCACTCTGAATATCGCATTATCGACCGCCGTATGAGCACTGACTTTAGCCGCTGGAAGATCAATTAATATATCAGGATCAATATTACTCTCAAATTCGCGTAATTTATTATTCTTTGAAGAGGTGACATCTGCCAATTCAATCGGCAGCCAATGACTAACTAAATCAAAATCAGGTCTGGGACCAAGTAATTGCTGTGCTTGAAGATAGCGTAATTTAGCATTATTAAGTCCGTCATTGGTCAGAAAGCGATAAAAACTATCACCAAAATCAATTAAGTTCTGCACATACATTTGAAATATGGCTTTTTTATAATGTACTGGCTCGGCATAAGCTATCGCATCTGGATCTTGTAATTCTTTTAATTGTACTGAGCTATCTTGAAAAACCTCTAACAGGCTGCAATGCCAATAACTTGGGCTACCATTAGCCTTATTTTTCACTGCTGGGTTGAAAATATAGTGCAACCAGTTTTGGGCATCCTGATATTGTTGTGAAGCATTGAGTTGATACGCAACTAAATAAGGTACATGGAAGAAAAGCTCCCAGAAATAAATACTATTTGCCCCGTTAAGCGCAGAATCATTATTTTCATCACTCCCCGGAATAGGCGGTTCATTAATATGTTGTGCCTCCCAACTCAGTACATCAGCAATAGAATGGTTAGCCCGTGCAATAAGCTCCCTGCCAAATAGGGTATTTAATCTGATAGATCGATATTTAAATTGCAATTCAGTAATATCCAGATACTGTGCTTGCGTTTTTTTATTATAGGCCAACAGCAAATTAGGATAGGGAATTTTACTTAGTTTAACTTCATAATGGTTATAACCTAAGTCCGCATCTTCGCCCTCTTTCTTATAACCTAATTTTAAAAATACACTCGAATCCTTACCCTTTATTTCATCGAGATCAAGTTCTACAGTAGGAATAATACTCTTTCCATTGAGTAATTGGCGTTTTGAATATAACAGACTATCGCTCCCCCCTTCAATATTCCATAAACAGAAATCAGCCTCCCTATGACCTGAATGATCAATATCTACTTTTGGCGTTCCATCTCCAGAAGCAACAAGCTTACCACCAGATTTATTGAGTTCTGAACTAAATACTTTAGCTTCTTTTAGTCCAGACAGTGGCACTTCCATTTCTTTGGTAAAATGATAGGCATTACCTTGCTTTTGTCCCCATTCAGAAAAATTAACTTTCAGCTCAGGATAGCCACTCTGACTAGAATTAAACATAATATAAAAATAGTCACCTGATTCATAACTATTATCATTGATAGTCACCACGACAGAAACTGTTACTTTTCCATTATTTTCTTTAGCGCCATCAGCGAGTGAAATATTAACCTTTCCTGCTTCACTAGATTTACGTTTAAGATCAATATCACATGCTACAGATTTAATAATCTCTTTCCCAATCGACAAACTATTATTACCATGGAGACGTAGTTTTCTACTACCCATTTCAGCAAATAGTGTCATTTTCCCTGTCGCAAGCCCAGGATAACTTTTTGACTCCAGATAAATAGGCTTGTCAACTAATTTATATGCATCCCCAAAATAGGCTGACAACATATTTGATTGTGTAAGATCTTTCGTAGAATTAGATTTAATTTGTTGATAAATATAGAGATCTAATGACTTATCACCAACCAGGGGCACAGGAACTTCGTTAAATAGTAAATTACAGGAGTACGGATAATTCTTTTCTCCTGATGTATTATTTTCTGTTTTTACTGGCTTACAAATAGCAGAAATAACTAATACCGGTTCAGCTCGCAAATCCATTAATGCAATGAGTTCAAAGTCATCATTAACTTTATTCTTATCACCAGTAAAAGTACGTAATTTATTTGGAAGACTCCATTCACCATTAAATTTTCGATATATTAAATTAATACTATAATAATTTTCTTCTTTATTATTATCAGCTTCATGTGCCAACCAAACGATATGAAGACGACCATTAATAACGACTGGGCGGATCTTAATCACTTCCCCAGTAGCAGGAATACCAATTTTTTCCCATTCTTGCCAAGCTGTAGGGTTAATGACATCTTGCATATTTCGATTAGCCATATTTAGCGATCGCCAGTAATATTGACCTGGCGTAATACTCATCTTACCAATGAAATAATATTCAGCTTGAGCGGGTGCTAATTCTTTAGTCGTATTGATATAGCCACTCATTAACTCTAAGTTACTTATTTCTTCAAATTTATTTAAATAATTCAATATAACTTCTTGAACAACTTCATCACTCAATTTCCCTTTATTTAAATTATCCTCCAACTCTTTAAAATCACTTGTTTTACCATGACGTAATATAGGGCTAATATAATTCTCTGGATAATTCCATAACTGTTGAAAACCAGCCCAAATATTATATTGGCTTAAAATATCATTCCATTTTTCTACTTTATCTTCATATTGATAATCATACCCTGGTTCCATGTTAAGCATAATGCCATTAATATATTGCTGAACACTGGAAATCGCTTGTGCAACAACACTAGTATTAACCTGACTCGATACCTGATTATCAATAAGTAAATATTGATACAAATCATCCGGCGTTTTTAAATCGGGTACATTAGCTGTTTTTGAAATATTCCCCAAATAATAACTAACCAATCCATCACGAACATTCTCAGCTAATTTTTTAGAAACAATATTTTTCATATTCTGAACCTCTATTAAAATTTTTTATTCCACCATGAAAATTATACCCTATGGATTTCAAGATGCATCGCGACGGCAAGGGAGTGAATCCCCGGGAGCATAGCAAACTATGTGACCGGGGTGAGCGAGTGCAGCCAACAAAGAGGCAACTTGAAAGATGACGGGTATATATTTACAGAGTTGCTACCATCGCTATACCAACCTGTTTATAATCCTCATAAGAGGAATGAGCATTGATATTTATCGTCGCTAATAATGAACGCATGGAAAGTGCCATTTCCTCGGACCAAACTTTAAGTCTCATCATGATATCTATTTCAGCTAATGTTTTTGCCGTATTATCTTCCTTGCCGATAATATATGAATTAGCTAATAGTACTTCATCACGCTGCCATGACAATAGTTCAGTTAATATTTTCACCCTATTAATTTTATCGTTATTTTGATTATTCGTATTGACTAGCTCCAAATAACGCAATATTTTGTCTTCCGCGTTATCTAAAGAAGCAACTAATTGCATCCAATCTCGGTAGCGACTGAAATAATAAATACCCGATAAAGAAAGTTGCGTGTTCTGGCAGCCAAACCGTTCAGGATGTTCAGAAAAATGGTTCAACATCACAGTACTCAGTCGGAAAGTTTTAATCACTGAAATATATCGCGACAAATCATACATCAGTATCAAATAATCCTGACTGATCATCTCTGGCTGTAAATTTTTATTATCAAACAGTTCAAATGACTTCAATAAAAAATCATAACTACTTGAGCCGATCCAGTTTAAAATAAATAAAGGAAATGGTTGTGATAGCTGAAATGCATTTACTAACATACTGGCCGATATTGCATTTTGTGCAGATTGAGCTTGAGTAATAATTGCAGCCCATTGTTCAGTAATAGATACTTTGACTTTATCATCAAGTAATATACTTTTTATCGCTTTATTAATTTCATCAGTAATATTAACATCAGGCTTAACTAAACCATATTTTTGATGAGATACTGCATTTAAAACAGTATGACGTAGAGTTAACCAATCAATCAAATTACCATTATCATCTAATACTGGTAAGATATTTGATGATAAACTTTCCAGGGTTAAACTCTCTGAATTACGATGCAATCCAACTTGATTAATAAAGGCCACCTGCGCCGCATTGCCGGTCATAACAACTTCATTAGCTGGTAATAAGAATAGTTGAAGAGTACCAACAGATAATTTATTTATTCTTAACCATTCAGTGGTTTGCTCCATTGCAATCATAATATCCAGAATATCTGTTTGCCTATTATTTCCTGGTTGCGATAAATAAGGCATACCCGTGACCTGTTTTAATACTTTATTTCCACCTATCAACGTTAAAAGAACCACACCTTCCTGTGGTGTTAACCCCAAAATTCTCGACAGTTGCACAATACGATAAAACGCAGAAACAACAGGAAGTGAACATGTTAAACTTTTTTTACCCATCGATTCAGCAACTAATGGTGCTAATAAAGAAAAATCCTTCGCTTCAATTTTCAATCCAGCACATAACTTACTAATGATATTATTATCCTGTTTTTTTTCTGAATAAAACTCACGATCATCAATCACCAATGGTGCATCAAATAACGAAGATGAATTGAAAATCTGATCGAAGAAAGGAATAGCTGTACCCGTCGAGAAAGGAGTAATTTGATATATCAACGCGGCAAAATCATCAGGTGAAATATGATATTTTTTGCTCCAATGATGGAAAATACCTAACATACGTAAAGTATTTTCATTCATCTGTAATTGCTTATTTGCATCCCCTTCTGCCCGCATCGTGGCAGTCACCAATAAATCAATTTTATCTACCGGCAAATTAACCCATCTCCACAACCGTATCATGCGATTTAATCTATCAAAGCGTTCATGATTCACACCGGATAGCTTATTTATCTCTTGTGGCAAATGATCACTTGAGGCAAATTCACGATACAAATGTAAAAAATCACTCTCTTTTGCATTTGGCCCATTAATAAAAACAGCGCCATAACGATAAGGAGCCGCAGGTATACCTAAATTAAGCACATTCTGAGATAATCTCACGTTATTTTGTTCTAATGCCTTCCCTTTATTTGTAGATATTCCTTTTATACATAATAATTGCTCAACTTCTGCGACAGAAAGAGTTGTTTGTGTAGTGAAAGTTGATAACAATTCAAGTAAGTCTGCACTATTAACGCCATAATTATCCTGATAGAATTGGCTATTAGATGGGTTTAATGGCTCATTAATTATTTTTTGTTGGCAAATACCTAATTGATTTGCTAAAGGCGCGATAAATTCTCCATTAGCAGTATTCAGGTTGGATTTAAGAAAATAAGGATAACTCTTATCTGTCTGTTGCGTCATTTCCAAACAAAAAAGTTTTTTATTATCAAATGTTAGATTAATTTGGTTTTGCGCATGATCATAAGGGAGTTGGAATGGATAACGTACATTGGCTAAAAGATCATAACTAGATAAATTTGTCTTTCCTTGTTGTCTTAGCATAGCTTCCAAACGTTGATTTAGCATAGCATTAACCAATGACAATGTTGAAATCTCTTGATTGATACTCACTTCATCCAGCATTAAATGCGCTAAATCAGAGCGGCGCGTATCTATTTTAATGGCCTCAGCACCCGCATTGGATTCAATATCCATCGCTAATTTATAAATCTCTGCTAAATAAGCAACCGGTGAATTATTTGCTTCCGGTGCGCCATTTGGACAGTATTTCTGCCAATTATCCTGAAATAAGGATTGATATTGGGGACCTTCTTTCAATGAAACAGAAGAATAACTCCTGGCATATGTATTATGAGTGTAATGCTGCCGGCGAAATTTACGCGCTATTTGTATAGCATAGCTGTTTGCTGTATCATAAATATCTTCTGCCTGATGATTTAAATTATATTTATCTAAAAATAGATTACGGGGTATTCTTATAATATCAAAAATAGATTTATAATCTGATTCAATTATCTTATCGGTAAAGTTATATTTATTACCTAATTTCTTTAGCAACGGGCTGATATCATTATTCATAGGATCGCCTTTATTCACCGGAAATATACAGGATGGATGTTTTTTTCTAAAAAAATAGATTAGAGAACAGAGATGCAATAAATAATAAGAAATTTATTACATCATCTGGTAGTTATTAAAAGTCGTTAACTATTAACTGATTTTCGGCTCAAGTGTAATCAGAGCATATCCTGCACGATTGGGTTTATTCTTATGTGTCACTCTGAGTAAAACAATTTCTGAACAAGTAATATCACTTGGTGCAGTATAAGTCGCAGTATACTTTTTAATATCATTACCAAACTCATCTTTTATCACTTCTGGCTCACCTACCTTAATATTTCCTCTTGCCGGCATAAGGCTCCATTCACTTGGAGAAGTCAAATCATTACCGACAGAAGAGAATTCCATTACGGCATCGGGTGTTAATAACTCTTGATTATAGCTAGGATCAATCTTGAATTCAGCTATAGTACTTTTACTGATAAGCAGAATATTGACTTTATCTAAATCACCATTATCAGCAACAGCCGTCACCGTAACCATATTATATCCAGCCGGGAAAGAGGCTGGAGGCGTATATTTGCCATTTGCATCAACAACACCATAGCCAGTACCCGTTTCCACACGCCAATTCACTTTCTTATTGTTATAAACAGTAAAATTGACATTCTTATTAACATCATTTTCATTGATAACAACAAAAGAAGGACTAACCGATACTGAGGAAGGCAACAGAGTGACAACCGCTGAAGCTTTAGCGTTTGTGTTTGAATCTGTCGCAGTAATTGTCACAATTTGGCTATTTCCTTTTATCTTAGCCGGTGCCGTATAATAGCCGGTATTCGCATTAATACTCCCCAATTCCGCTGGAGTAATGGACCACTTTACTGTTGCATTGGTGTTGGTTGTAAATTTATGCTTAGTTTTCACTGGTATAGTTAATTGAAGATCTTTGATTTTAAAAGCAGTTGATGTTGGAGAAATATCACCAAATAGCACCATATCCCCAGGCACATACACTTTATCAAATTCAAGATAATTGCTTTCAGGGAAAAGAAGGTGATTAACGGCAAATAGACTAATGCTATCTAATTTAATATTTGCAACATTGGTTAATTTATTTTCAACAACACCTTTAACAATTTCTGCTGTTTTATTAATAAACTTTTCTTTAGGGAAAAAGTGTATTCCCCAACTAGGTTCATCTTGTTTGTCATATCTGGTTATCATTCTATTATTTAATTTTAATTCAATCTCATCATTAGATTTTACATGAGGCGTAATATCTATCGAGCCATCAATATAAAAATGAATTTTAGACTTGTACCAACCACCACTTATTGGAGAATCATTAAGAATACCAACTGATTGGGTAAAATAATAAGAGTGGTCATTATTATTCGTCCCAGAAAAGACAATTTTTTCCTTGCCTGGTTTAATATGCATTCCTAAATAGGGGATCTTGGCATTCTCTAACCACATATTACTGTTATCATGATATTTCACCGTTCCCGTCCATACTTTATACCCTCCTCCTTCATATTGTACAGGTTCATTGCTCTCAGCATACCCACTTGTTATATTCAAATAGCTAGCTGAGTCATCTTTCTGGCTATCAATCTTGACCAATTCTAAATTTACACTCGTAGAACTCGGTAATAAATGTTCATATTGCGGCTTAAGAATATTCTCAAAAAGTGTCTTATTACTGATAATTAATACCGCAGAACGATTATTCGGTATCAAATAAGGGAAATTACTTGAGTTAATTGGTAATTCCCTACCGTTAGGATTATAGTTTGTTGCAATAAATAACAACACCGCCCCATGACCATAATTATCAGAACCATATAAATTAGCACCGGGTGCCGGTTGAGTTCTGATTTTAAACATTGTTGGAACCAGTCCAGCCGTATTATCCAGCTTCAAAATACCTAACTCATAAGTTACATCATTATCTTTAAGCCAATTACGGAAAAACTCCTTGACTTCTGCTGGCGCATCGTCAATAACATTGACTACTCCCAAATCTCCTTTTTTAAATTCAACAACAACTTTTCCATCATTACCAACAGAGCCTGTTGACGCACTCAAATTTACGGTTATCGTCATATAGTAATCATTATTCGGCGTAATTCTTTGATAATTCTTTACTCTACCATCATCATAAAGTTCTATTATCGTGCCAGAAATAAAATTTAATTTTACCGTTGCATGAGAATCTTCAATTGATGAATTTTCAAAGGAAATTAACGGCACTCCCAATATCAAGTTGTCAAATTTTATCTTTTTATTTCTGCTTTCCCAGAAAATAGGTGAAAAATGTGTACCTTCACTTACTTTTCTTACATATTGCTGTTCAAACAGCATATTTATTTTAGTTCTATCATAGGCAGCAACAATATCCCACCCTAGAGTCTTCGTTTTACCGTTAAAATCATCAATAATGCTATTTTCTGTGGTCATATAATCACCTATTTTAGACGTTATAAAAGATTTGTTATTAGAGGAAGCGTATTCAACAATATCTGCCGCCATCATATTAATTTAATAATATGAAAGTCATCACGAGAATAATTTATATTTTTGCTCTATTGCCAACTTAGACATAAGTTGAATGAAAAATATATATTATTCAATTTACCCTGATAGATTAATAATCAATTAGGATATATATGATAAGCATAACATATATTAATGAAAATATAATACAGGTAAATATTAACAAAAAACATGTAATGCATAATATATAATATTAGCCATATAATTAATATTTAAATACAAAAAGCAATATACCCTATGGATTTCAAGATGCATCGCGACGGCAAGGGAACGAATCCCCGGGAACATAGATAACGATGTGACCGGGGTGAGTGAGTGCAGCCAACAAAGAGGCAGCTTGAAAGATGACGGATATAAACAATACCTATAATTCAGAATCTCTGTACGCTTGATTAATTATCGCTTTTGCCACCCATTTAGTGATCTCAATAATTTCCTCATTATCCATCTGCCAGATATCTTTCATCACCAGAAAGACCTCGGAGCCATAAATTAGGGAAAAAGATCGAATGACATTTTCCAAAGTATCCGGCGGAAAATGCCCTTTTAATGGTTCAACAACCATTGCAAGGATATCTTTACGATGTCCACGTACCAGTTTCTTTTCCTGCTTACCCTCAGATAAACATCCCTGAACCCATTGTTGCAAGGAAACTAACAGAGCAGCACGCAATGCACCTTCGTATTGAAACATTCGGGGATAAGCAAAATCCAACAACTCAGTAATCCGCTCCTCGATATTTTCACTAGCAGGCTTCCAGGTGAGGATCGGCCCAAGGCTGGCATCAACAATCGCATCAATTAAATCACTTTGTGTCGGAAAATAGCGGTATGCTGTTGCCCTGGAAACACCAGCATGCATTGCCAATTCAGAAACCGAAGGTATCGCTCTCTGTTCAAAAAGCGCCAATGCCGCATTGATTAGCAATGTATAAGTTTTTTTCCGAGTACCAGTAAAATGAGTTTTCGTCTTCGAATCTATCATTGCCATAACTCTTCACCATAAAAATCGCAACATTAACACTTATGGTTAAAATATTTTTTCGCTATCATCACTCTACTCAACCATCTACAAAACGACCAAATTAATTCATTTTATTTATGTATTAAATGGGATAACAATCTCAATTTGGTAATACAACAGTGATACTTAAGTCTCATCTTGACTATAATCTGTCCATGAATGAGTCGTCAGCACCAGGGAAGTATTCGCAATTATAATGAAAAAAAGTCAATGTCAGTTGCTTTCAATCACTTTTTATCAAAACAACCTAAAGCCCTCATCATGTGAATTCACCTGATTTTTGCCAACAAGTGATTAACGAATACCGGTAAATGATGGCTTAGCCCCGGCGATAATACCGTTGCAAAAACAACACTGACACTGAAAGATTATATACAACTAATTAATGACTAGGCAAAAAGTTGCCAAAAGAGGGCATTCTAATGCTATTGTCCTATCAGGGATGAATTTACGACATGTCTGTCAGGACGTTGTACTAAAGAAATTAAAGCGGTTAACTATTTGTGTACAAAGGGAAGCCATAAGAACTTCCTGTTAATAACCTTGCTGTAAGATGTTAGGAGTTAACAAACTAAATTAACACATAAAAATACCGGCTTTGTTCTCTCCCTTTCGGAGCTTATTTCCGTCAACACCAGGCTCCTGCGGCCCCCCACCGCAGGAGTTTTTTTATGAATAAACGGGCAACAGGTTAAGATTTGATAAGATATGGGCAGCAGCATTTAGTGCGCCAAATAGCAAAATCAAGCCGATCATCACATTACCGCCCCAAACTCGATACATAGGGCTGCCAAATCGTTTACGGGATGCTCTGGCAAGTAATGCAGGAACGATAGCTGCCCAAACTGTTGCAGCAAGGCCAGCAAAACCTATCGCATGAATAAAACCATTCGGATAAATCATGCCACCGACCATTGGCGGAAGAAACGTCACTAATGCCGTTTTAAAGCGCCCCAGTTTGGTATCATCAAATTTAAGGAGATCAGCCAGGTAATCGAACAACCCAAGCGTGACACCAAGGAATGAGCTGGCAACCGCAAAGTTAGAAAAGAGAGTCAATAATAAGCCCAGAGCAGAACTGTTCAATCCTCCACTTAATGATTGAACCAAAACATCAATATTGCCCCCCTTTGCTACGATTTCGACAAAATCAGGCCGGGAAATATTTCCCATTGTTCCAACCAACCAGATCAAATAAAGCACCAAAGCCATTGATGTCCCAATAAACAGACATCTCTTTATTTTTTCTGGTTCTTTTCCATAATATTTCATCAAGCTAGGAACATTACCATGATATCCAAAGGAGGCCAGACAGAAAGGTAAAGTCATTAATATATAAGGCCAGTAAGTTGGATTAACTTCAGTTGTATTAAACAATACCGCCGGTTTAATATTATAAACCAAACCGCCGAACGTCATAAAGAAAGTTAATACCTTAGCACCAAGAATAATCGACGTCATCCTGCTAACAGTTTTAGTACTTAACCAGACAATAAATGCAACAACAAGAGCAAATAAAAAACCAGCAAGCCCAGGTGAAAAATCTATCGATACTTCTCGCATAGCATGTTGAATAATCGATCCACTCGCGGAAATATAAGCGTAAGTCAGTATATATAAAACAAAAGCAAGGGTAATACCATTAATGATATTCCAACCATTGCCTAATAGATCTTTTGTTATAGTACTGAAACTTGAGCCAATTCGATAATTAAGATTGGCTTCCAATATCATTAATCCTGAGTGCAACATGCAAAACCAGGTAAAAATCAAAGTGGCAATTGACCAGTAAAACCATGCTCCTGACATGACAACCGGTAAAGAAAACATGCCCGCACCAATAATCGTTCCACCAATGATCATGGCGCCGCCAAATAAAGATGGAGACGATTTTTTTATCGGCAAAGTAGCCATATATGTTACCCTAGCGTGGCGTTATACCCGTCATCTTTCAAGTTGCCTCTTTGTTGGCTGCACTCGCTCACCCCGGTCACATAATTACCTATGCTCCCGGGGATTCACTCCCTTGCCGTCGCGAAGCATCTTGAAATCCATAGGGTATATAATAAGAAGTATAATTGGGGATGCCCTTAAACAAGGATCATCCCGATTTTTATTATTTAATTGGTTTTAATCTTGCAACGAAATGCCGTAATACGGATGGCTCATAAGTAAACGTTAATCCTTTAATCTGAGGAATTCGCTCCTTCAAGGAAATAAAGGCTTCTACAACATAATCCATATGATCATTAGTATAGACGCGACGAGGAATCGTTAATCGCAAAAGTTCCATTGGTGATGGTTTCTGTTTTCCGGTTGTTGGATCACGACCTAATAACAAAGAACCAATCTCCACACTTCTTATTCCCGCCTCCAGATATAATTCATTATTCAGTGCATGAGCTGGGAATTGTTCCCCTGGAATATGCGGTAATAATAATTTAGCATCAACAAATACAGCATGACCACCGGTTGGATATTGAATAGGAATACCTGCATCTCTTAATCTATTACCTAAATAAGCCACCTGATTAATACGATATGCCAGATAACTCTCATTCATCCCTTCTTCAAGACCAATTGCCAATGCTTCCATATCGCGTCCGGCGAGACCGCCATAAGTCACAAATCCTTCCATTGGCACACAGCGGGTACGCACTTCATTAAAGAGATCTTCATCATCACGGAAACAACAAAGACCACCAATATTGACCAAGGGATCTTTTTTAGCTGACATTGTTAACATATCACCATATTGATACATCTCCTTGACGATCTGTTTAACGGATTTATTTTCATAGCCCTTTTCTCTTTGCTTAATAAACCAAGCATTCTCACAGAAACGGGCTGAATCAATCACCACCGGAATATCATGTTGCTTTGCTATCTCATACACAGCGCTCATATTAGCCATAGAGATAGGCTGACCACCGGAGCTATTACAGGTAACGGTTGTAATAATCGCAACAACATTATCAGCGCCATGTTCTGCTATCGTTTTTTTCAATTCATCAATATCAAAATCGCCTTTCCAATCATAATAGGTGGTTGTATCAAAGGCTTTTGACGTGACAACATTAATCGCTTTCGCGCCATTTAATTCAACATGAGCCGCTGTCGTATCAAAATGGAAATTAGAAATAAAGACCGGATGCGTTGCGCCACCTTGTGCTTTTTTCCGAGCAATTAATGTCGGGAATAAAATCTGTTCTGCTCCACGCCCTTGATGGGTTGGAATAGTATATTGGTAGCCAATTAATTCATTAACTTTATCACATAGATGATAATAGTTACGGGAACCTGCATAAGCTTCATCCCCCATCATCATTCCTGCCCACTGGCGATCACTCATTGCTCCAGTGCCAGAATCCGTCAGCAAATCAATATAAACCGCGTCACTGGGTAATAGGAACGGATTATATCCGGCTTCTTCTAATGCTTTTTCACGTTCGGCACGAGTCGTCATGCGAATATTTTCTACCATTTTAATACGGAAAGGTTCTGGAATACGTTTCATATATATTTTTATCCAATAATTGGCTATACTGCATAATTCAGACAAATTTCCAAAAACAGACAGAAATATGCCAAAATAAATATAGTGATTAAAAAATTTAATTTTAAATATAACCAGAACAGTTAATCAGGGAAAAAATGAGAAATACGGTGATCGACATTAAACCATGCTTTCATATTACAAGAACAGATAAAATAATAACGTAAAAATATAGAAATCATAAAATGAATTTATTCCCTGATTAAAATCAGCCATTAAGATATAGATAATATTTAAATTATCCGTGACCAATTCCACAAAAATAGAAAACAGCAGAAATATAATTTTATATATAGATTCAATTTAATGAATCAGATAAATCAACAAGAAAAACAGATAATATACCCTATGGATTTCAAGTTGCATCGCGACGGCAAGGGAACGAATCCCCGGGAGCATAGATAACTATGTGACCGGGGTGAGTGAGTGCAGCCAACAAAGAGGCAGCTTGAAAGATGACGGGTATAAATTGATTTTAATAAATATAACAATACAATTAACTATACCCTATGGATTTCAAGATGCATCGCGACGGCAAGGGAGTACAGCCAACAAAGAGGCAACTTGAAAGATAACGGGTATAAATCACTTTATAAAAACCCGCCCTTTATTAAAGGGCGGAAAATAGAAAAAAAAGAGGTAGAATTCCGCATAACACAATAATATCACGCAATAATATTACACAATAATTATGCTAACTGAATATTAATAGAATTCCATTTTCTATTAGCTATTCTTTTCAGATCCAATAGACATTGGATAATTATAAGCTGAATGATTAGGCGCTTGAGAACCGATAATACATGTTGCAGTATGAGATGAAAAAATAACGCATTTTGCCGCACATATAGGAAAGTGCGGGTACAATATACAAGCATGGGTAGATGTAGAAAAAGCAGAAAAGAAAGTCAACGTTAAAAGGGCCAAAAGTAACTGGTGTTGTAGTCTATTTATCATCATATCACCTCGCTGAATGGTATATTTTCATTTCCTTATATTCGACTCCTTTAAATTAATTATAGAGCAAAATTTAACCACAAAAATTTTTTTATCACTCCGTTGATAAATCGTTTAAGTTATCATAAAAAACTGAATGATCAGATTTGGAAAATCCCATAATCCAACAAAATTATTCAGCGATATAAAATCATAAATAAAATTTAAATAAAATCACCTAATGATTTATTAAACACATAAGGCATCCATTGACTGGTAAAGTTGGTATATCATAAATACTGATAATATATTAAAATAATTATTTTAAATATTTGGCATTTAAATTTTTTATCAATTAAGATAATCATTTAAATATCTTAATTATTTACCATGAAATTTATTTACTTGTTGATCTAAATTTCCTCGCAACAAATGTACTGTGTACTGATAATACTGTCGTCACAGTATACGCATCCACCACATGTAACATGCTAAGCAAAAATTTATCAATTCCGCTAACACATTTGACAAATAGCAATGCTAATATTTGCTGCCAATCATTTCCCTTATGATGCTAATTGATCGTTATTTGCTTCGTATCACAAGGGGTTGTTCAAGCAGAAAAAACCAATCACAGAATTCAATTTTTATCTTTCCATACCCTATAGATTTCAAGATGCATCGCGACGGCAAGGGAGCGAATCCCCGGGAGCATAGATAACGATGTGACCGGGGTGAGTGAGTACAGCCAACAAAGAGGCAACTTGAAAGATAACGGGTATATATCTCATCTCTGTTAACGGATAAATAAACCATGTACAATGCCTGAATATTTTCTGAGTACGCAGCATCTCAAGAAATAATTCATTTACCTTTTTCAATAAGCAGGTTTTTCAAATGCATCAAACTGATGTTACTGAGCGCTCGCTCTTTTCGTTAAGCTGGCCGATTTTTATTGATATTCTTCTCCATCTGGCTACTTTATTAATTAATACTTATATGGTGAGCCATGTTTCTACTTCTTATCTGGCTGCTATGGCTGTAGGTAATCAGGTATTTGATCTGTTTATCACTATCTTCAACTTTATCAGTGTTGGTTGCAGTGTCGTTATTGCTCAATATATTGGTGCAGGCAAACGGGATAAAGCCAGCCAAGCGATCCATATTTCTATTGCATTCAACTTTTTACTTGGGTTTAGCTGTGCGCTGATGACTATCTTCTTCGGCTATAAGATCTTGTCTATCATGAATATGCCGGAACATCTGATGGAAGATGGTTTTAACTATCTGCACATTCTGGGTATCTGTCTTATCCCTGAAGCTATTTCGATTATTCTGGCGGCGTGTTTGCGGGTTTATGGGAAATCCAAACCGGCAATGTATGTTACTTTGATTGCTAACTTGCTGACAGTGCTAGGTAATATGATCGTCCTGTATGGTTTCTTCGGATTACCTAAATATGGTCTGGAAGGAGTCGCCTGGTCTACAGTCTTTGGCCGGATTGTTGCCGTGATCCTATTATTCTGTCTGCTCAGTTATGGCCTGCGGATCAAATTTACGCTGGCAGGTTTCCTACGCTGGTCACAGGGTATGTTGGGCAAAATCTTATATATCGGTTTACCCGCTGCGGGTGAAAACGTAGTGTGGATACTGCAATATATGGCGGCCATAGCATTCATTGGACTGATGGGTGAAATTTCACTGGCAGCACAAACACTCTATTTCCAGCTATCACTGTTTGTGATGTTATTTGGCATTGCCACCAGCATTGGTAACGAAATTATGGTTGGTCATCTGGTCGGTGCAAAGCGGTTTGAAGATGCTTATATTCGTGGCATTAATAGTCTGAAAATCGGCTGTATCGTCACTATTGGCGTGGTCACTGCTTTCTGGCTGCTCAGAATGCCGATTCTGCATTTTCTGACGCAAGATGAAGCCATTATCAAACTGTTGTTACCCCTATTCTTGCTATCCGTTTTTCTGGAGCCAATCCGTACCGCAAATATTGTTATGGTGAACGCATTGCGTGCTTCCGGTGATGCTCGTTTCCCACTTTATGCAGCCATATTCTTTATGTGGTGTATTGCTATTCCAGTGGGGTACTATTTAGGGATCAAAATGGAAATGGGCATTTTAGGTATCTGGATCGGTTTCTTCTGTGACGAATGGTTGCGTGGACTCACTAATATCTGGCGTTGGAAATCTAAAAAATGGCAAACTAAGCGACTCGATATTTGAATGATTAAAATAACTGTTCAACCAGTCGCCTTAACGTAGTTCCTTCCCGTTAAACTCCCATAACAAGAGGTACCCAATAGGTGCCTCTTGTTCATTTAAAGTCATAAATAAGCACTATCGCCAACGTCCAAAATAGTCAGTCATTAAAGAAAACCAATTCTCAGAGGTTTCTCAGAAGCTGACTGGTACTATTATTGAATAATAACCTCAGGTTAATAAGCGAAATTCTATATTCTAAGTGTTGCGATCAATATCATTGTAAATATACACCCGTCATCTTTCAAGTTGCCTCTTTGTTGGCTGCACTCACTCACCCCGGTCACATCCTTATCTATGCTCCCGGGGATTCGCTCCCTTGCCGCCGCGATCCATCTTGAAATCCATAGGGTATATTTTATATAAATCAGAATATACTATAATAATTGCTTGAAAAACAGATTTATATTATTTGTAATAATTAAAATATTAGATAAATAACACTGAATTTTCCCTATCAACATTAGTAGAATTCATTTCCGACATATTTAAATTGAATCTCTATTCACCTTCCCCTAAATTAACTCTTCTTAAGTAAACATAAGATTAATTGGCTGAA
Organism: Photorhabdus sp. RM96S; assembly: GCF_042879335.1. NCBI lineage: Bacteria > Pseudomonadati > Pseudomonadota > Gammaproteobacteria > Enterobacterales > Morganellaceae > Photorhabdus > Photorhabdus sp. RM96S. Next base: position 185,719 of record NZ_JBHFKT010000004.1, read on the forward strand.
CAAAGTTATCCAAATTGTTATATTTAGCTAATAACCTTATTGAGAAATTTTTTCTTTTCACTATTATGAATTAATGAATGGTTATTAAGCTCATTAAATTAACCCCTCTGTTTTTGGGCATATTTATTGCATTGCAACTTGTAATTTCATTAATCACAAAACGTTATTAATTTTTAAATAATTAATTAGGATGCATTTAATGATAAGTAAGGAAATATTCGAGATATTTCCCTCTGTGGATATTGTTGACGGAATAGCAATGACATCGAATTCCGCAATTCGATTAACCCGAGGTGAAAGCCCAACATTACGGAGACCTTTAGGTACCCCGGCAGAAGTAGCACTAGCCTGGCAAAATGCCGGGGCAAAATGGATTCATGTTGTTGATCTTGATGCTGCGTCAGGACGTGGCTCAAACAGCCATCTTATTGCCGATGTCCTGGCTGCGGTCGATATTAACGTACAGGTCTGTGGCGGAATCAGAGATGAAACCATCTTGCGCAAAGTATTAGCAACGGGATGCCAGCGAGTTAATTTGGGGACCGCAGCATTAGAAAATCCAGATTGGTGTGCCCGAGCCATTGCAGAATATGGCGATAAGATCGCCATTGCTCTGGATGTAAAAAACACATCGGAAGGTTATCAACTGGCAACGCATGGATGGAATGTCAGCAAAGGTAATCTCTGGGATCTCCTTGAGCGCCTCGACAAACAGGGTTGCCAACGCTACGTCGTAACCGATGTTGAGCGGGGAGGCATGATGAGTTCGCCAAATTTCACGCTATTACAGGAAGTCTGCGCGAAAACGTCATCACCCGTCATTGCCGGCGGCGGAGTATCGAGCCTTGATGATCTCCGCGCATTAGCCGATTTGTCCACTATCGGTGTCGAAGGTGCCATTCTTGGTCAAGCTCTACATATTGGTAAGGTTCCTCTCGAAGATGCCCTTGCTGCAACACAATCACCGAGACGCTAAATATGTCTGAATCTTTATCTCCTGCTTTGGATCTTCGTTCTATTGGTTTACTAGGCGAATTGCGTGGCGTACCTGAAACACGCTATTTAACGAAAGAAGTGATGGCGCTACCTGGCTTACTCACAGAGAAGCCAGCATTCGTCGGTTCCCGCGGTACCGCCTATTACGAACAAAAACCGTGTCACGAGCTACTGATGACGGCGAAATATTACACAGAATACATCTCTCAACTTGAGTGTAGCGATAAGCTGTGTACTGCCCCATCAAAATATATATTGGCCGATCATAGTTTGGCAAAATTGCTGAGAATTGTTGATAGCTTATTAAGTTCTCCACAGACGGTTAACGAAGATATTGTGCCATTCATCGATGGGATCAAAGAGTGCGCTAAAGTCGTCAGTTCAACGCTGATGGGCACACCATTTACTTTTTCACCCTCGCCAATCCATGACCTGAAATTGCCATTGTCTACGGAACACAAAGTGCCCAGACCATTTATTGAAGGAGATAATCATCTGTTAACTTTGGCCGCAGCCCAAATTGACATATGCTCCAACTCCTCAGTTGTTGGCATCATGTTAGGAGGATCAGCGGCAGCCGCAGTCACAGCCGCAGCATGGAATAGTGAGCTCAATTTAGTGAAAGTTTCACGTTACGATGATACGTCTTGCAAGAGCAATCATCTCTGGGGGCGCAAAATTCCATCAGGACAAACCGTGACAATTATTGATGATAATTGCGGAACAGGAGACACCTTACGTCAGGCAATCGATCTGGTCATGGCCCAAACCGGACAACGCCCAAAGGCCCGAGCCGTCGAACTACATTGGGAAAAATTATTACGTACTCGCGTTTATGGGCATGCTGATCGTGTATTCAACCCTGAAACTTTAGATGTCTTGACGCCTTGGTGTTTCAGACATCATAAGGTCCTGAATCGCTTAATTGATCAGCCTTTCGCTGATGATAAATATGCTCATACAACCACGGCGGATTGGGTTGCCTATTCATATAGTTTATTGTCTGTCCTTCATGACACCCTGACAGATTCAACATGGGCAGCCAACTTATTGCATTTTTTATTAAATCTAAAAGCACAAACACCACTGAATAATTATGAACAGCCAATTGATGCATTTAAGGCCCTGGCATATCAATGTTCTGAATGTTCGGTTCGCAAAAGTTAATTTGGAAAAGGGGAGTTAAATATGACAACAGCACATATTATTTGGGATTGGAATGGTACATTACTTAATGATGTCAATGTTTCATTGAGTGCAACCAATTTCGCATTGGCAGAAATTGGTATTGACCCTCTAACGCTGGAACAATATCGGGAATATTATTGTGTTCCAGTACAAACTTTCTATAAACAAGTGATTGGCCGTGAACCTTCATCTTCTGAATGGTCAGTGATCGGAAAAACGTTTAATTTTCACTATCGGCCAGGTATTCAGAAAGCCAGTTTAACGGAAGGTGTGAGCCAACTCCTCGCTTCCCGCTATAAAACAGGTGCAACCCAATCATTATGTTCACTGATGGAGCATAATGAATTAATCCCTATGCTTGATAATCATGGTATTGGCAAATTCTTTACCCAAATAGATGGTAGAAATACGCCATTATTGACAACCGGCAAATCAGAGCAGTTAGCTAACCATCTCAAAAAACTCAATGTTGCTCCCGAGCAAAGTGTGGTTATTGGAGACGCTACTGATGACGCAATTGCCGCATTAGCGGCAGGAACTCATGCCATTCTTTATACCGGAGGAACCCACAGTCGTATCAGTCTTGAAACCGCGGGTGTTCCCATTGTTGATACATTAAGTGAAGCCCTATTAATAGCAGATTCTTTGGTCCATAAACAGTAATAAAGAAGCTGTTCAAAATAATCCAATAAGAAAGGGATCATTTATAACGATGTACAAATAGATATTGATCACATTAGTTTTAAAAGAACAGCTTAGTATTTAAAAGCAGATTATTCATTTAAAAAATCATCAAAGATGATGATTTAACTATTATTTTGAATAAGCCAATAGATAATTAAGGAATTAAGGAATAGATTTATGTTAACTGCTGTAGTTGGACTCCAATTTGGAGATGAAGGTAAAGGAAAATTTGTTGACTATTTATCTGGCAACATCAATAACATTGCTCGATTTAATGGCGGCGCTAATGCAGGTCATTGTGTGCAACATGGTAATCTAAGAGGCTCATTTTCCCAATTACCGGCCTCACTCAACAAAAAGAATTTATATATCTGCCAAGGCGCTTTAGTCAGTCTTCCCATTCTGGTTAGAGAGATCGACTTTATACAAAAAGAAAAAATTGATTCTAATATATTTATCGACCCACGATGCCATATCGTCTTACCATTACACTCTGAGTTAAATAGAGCATCAGAAAAATACAAAGGTAAGCAGAAGATAGGTTCAGTTGGTGTCGGTGTGGGTGCCTGTGTTGAAGACAAAGCCAACCGTCATGGCATTCGGCTTATTGATACCCTTGATAAAGAAAAATTAAGAAGTAAATTAGAATTTCTTTGGAGTATCAGGGAAAAGCAGATTAAACATGTTTTTAATGCACAAACCACATTAGATTTTGAAGAGATGTTAGAAACAACACATCAATATGGCAAGAGGATAGAACCCTATTTCACGTTCACTAATGAAATTATCGGTGATTTACTTAATTCGGGAGAAGATGTTTTACTTGAGACATCACAAGCCACTTTCTTGGATAATAGTTTTGGTACTTATCCTTATACCGTGGCATATCAGACATTAGTGCAAACCTGCTTTGCCATGATAGGTATACCAGCACAAAAAATACATATTGTCGGTGTGATGAAATCCTATATGATCCGTGTAGGCAACGGGCCATTCCCCACTGAATTATCGACAGAACAGGCTGATTATATTCGAGAGCGTGGGAACGAATATGGTACCGTTTCAAAAAGGCCAAGGCGTTGTGGCTGGCTGGATTTATCCCTGATTAAACATGCGGTGAAACTCAATGGTGTAACAGAACTCGCCATAACGAATGTTGATGTTCTTGCTGGCTTACATGAAATAAAAGTCGCTATTGCCTATGAAATTGATGATAAACTCGTCTGTTGTGATGGTGCATTATTGCAGCTCAATAAAGCCAAACCTATCTATAAGACATTTAAATCCTGGAGCGCACTTAACTCATCATATACAGATTTAACGGAGCTACCTATTGAGCTGATTGATTTCTTATCTTTTATTCAAGACTATGCTGGTGTCCCAATTAAGTATATTTCATATGGGCCAGACAGGAATCAGACATTAGTAGCGAAATAAAAGCGTGGAGAAAATAATGATTAACTATGTAACAGGGTTTATGTTTTCTAAAGATAAAAAACATGTCTCCCTAATTTCAAAATTACAACCCAGTTGGCAAAAAGGGAAGCTCAATGGGATTGGTGGAAAAATAGAAGCGGGAGAAAGCCCCCAACAGGCAATGGCAAGGGAGTTTGCAGAAGAAGCTGGCATTGAAACACGTCCTGAAGAGTGGCGACTATTTACTGTCTTAACTCGTCCTGACGTTTATCAGGTAAATTTTCTCTATATGTATGATGATCGTGTCTATTCTGTCAATTCTATTGAAAAAGAGATCGTTAATATCTATGAAGCAAATTCATTACCCGATAATGTGATCTATAATTTACGTTGGTTGATCCCTATGGCAGCCGATGAGCATTTACGCTTCGATAAAGAAATAGAAATAACAGAAATGCGGGGTTAAATACGGTATATACCCGTCATCTTTCAAGTTGCCTCTTTGTTGGCCGTACTCACTCACCCCGGTCACATAGTTCTCTATGCTCCCGGGGATTCGCTCCCTTGCCGTCGCGATGCATCTTGAAATCCATAGGGTATATCTGAACTTTAATAACTTCGTCAAAAGGGGAGATGGATAAGAATGGACTCTTTAATTTGTGGTAATAACATTGTGGTAATAACATGGCTGACAGAGAAATCATAAAAGTGACCGTTCCGTCGGTCACAAAACTCAGTCATCAACGGGTTTATCGATCCCCCGATTGGAGTCGAGATCAGTTAACATCCAAATTTACCCAATGTAGCCTCCGCAATAGGGATATATTGGTCTGTTAATTTATTGATGCTGTTATTGGTAGCAGGATAACTACAATCAAGGAAAAACCAGTTTATCGGCGTCTCCAATATTGAAGCGATCCGCACCAGATGGGATAAATTAATTCGGTTTATCCCTCTCTCATAACGTGAGAGTTGTTGCTGACTAATACCTATTTTTTCCGCCAATTTGGCGGCAGTCATACCCAACTCTTTCCTTCTTTTTTGAATACGCTTCCCTACTAATAGATGATCTTGTTTCATTTTCATCCCAGCCTTTAAATTAAAAAAACACCTTTTTATGGCATCGCCAAAATTATTGCCCCTGATCCTGAGAAAGGTCCTGCCTCTACTCTGCCATTTTTCTGTAAAATTGATTTCACTGTAACGGCTACATTTCCTCCCGCCGGTACAAACACGGCAACGCCGTCTTCACCATTTTTCTCATTTAATAGCAACTTAGCTTTCAAGCTACCATCACTTCTTAAAGGGACTAATCCCCTATCAGGTCCCGTCGCTGTCACGATAATCTCTATGTCTACATTGCAGGTCACATTGATATTTTCCGCTCTGGTCGCGCCTTCCAATTTTGCCTCATCAATACTACCGTAATTAAGTTCAACGGAGCCTTCTCTGACCTGACAAAATCCTATCGGTGGTGGTGCAACGCCACATAAAGATCCGGGTAATAATCTTCCATGAAAACCATTTTGATCGGTTTCATAAAATAGCCCGACACACTCCTGATGCGATCGAATCGCAGGGCCGAAATGTTTTGCAACGCCGGTAATCGGAAAACTGGTATATTTCAATATCTCCGCCTGCACTTGTTTCATTGTCTTGAATCTTTCTACGCGAGTATTGAATAGCCTATAGGGCTGCCCTGAATATCCATCAGCAAAATGGCGATGGTTAACCGATATCCAACACGCGGAATAACCATAACAAGGATTTGGCGTAAAATCGTTTTCTGGGTCCCAACGTTCAATGACAAAAGTATAATAGGCATTTGTGGGTATGCCCTCGGATTTAGTGATATATGAAAATATCGATGCAGCCGCACTTGATGAAAACAGCAATAAAAGTACCAGGCAAACAGAAAATAACTTTTTCATTTAAGTACCTAAT